>JBBSAF010000045.1:0-12586 GCA_038252525.1 Tepidisphaerales bacterium | reverse complement strand
GTGCTCCGCCGCGGCGGCGCCGGCGACCGCGACCCCGCGTGCACCAAGACCGCGGCCCACGACGATGCCGCCGGCCGCGAGTCGACCGACGAGGTGCAAACGGCCGCCCAGGCCGAGATGCCCGTGGCCACGGCTACGCCGGGCAACACCCCACTCTCGGATCGGCAGTTCTGGGCGATTGACCAGCTTCGCAGCGGGGCCAAACTTCAGCGCGTTGACCTTGAGAAGCAGTTCCATGTCACATCCAAAACCGCGAAGCGCGACCTGGCCGACCTACTCAGGCGCGGGCTGATCGTCTTCGTCCGAAAGCCCAGACCGGGGCACTATGCGCTGGCCAAGCGATAGTCAGGATGGCGCGGGCGCGTCGGGGGGCGTAGGACGCGAAAACGCGAGATTCTGAGACTGCCCCATCTGGCGCTATCACCACTGGCGACTCGGGGGTGGTCTTCAGTCTCACTGGCGAATTGGGCGGAGACTCGGCCGGCGAAATCCGCGCGGGGACATTGCGCAATCTGCGGGGACATCGGTGGAAACGCCTCGTGAGGCGCCATTGCCGCCGACGTTTCACTTGCCTTCAGCCAAAAGACAAGGCTTCATGGACACCGGTCGCCGCTGCGATTGTCAGGCGCAGCAGCCGAGAATGGAGCCTTGCATATGACAAAACTGACGAGGCAGACCCTCTTGAACGACGTGCTGCGAGTACAAGCCGATGTCAACAAGTTGGCGGATCGATTGGCGAGCGAGTTGCGGTGTGAACCAGCCAGAGACGCGGGATCGCCCGCATTCAATGAGCGACAGATCTGGGCACTTGGGCAAATACGGTCGGGGGTCAGGTTCACCCGCAAGATGATCGAGAAGGAGTTTGGCGTCACCGGAAAGACGGCCAAGCGCGACCTGGGGCCATTGATCGATCAGGGAACCGTGGTATTTGTTCGCAAGCCCAAACCTGGCCATTATCTGCTGACGGGACGTCGAGTTGGGCGGACGGAGTCAAAAGGCCAGGCATCGGGTCAAGACGTGCGATGGTGCGATTACCAGATCTGATTCCATGGTCGCGTGGGATTCGCTCGCCCCAAACAGTCTCACCAACCGAACCGGTTGAGACGAAATCGGTCGCGGGGACATTGCGGGGACATGGATGTGTCATGTCCCCGCACCGAATCGCAAGATGTCCCCGCGTCAGCGGTAGGTTACCCCGTACCATGCTTATCAAATTGTGATCGCGGTCCGCGTCGCAGCGGCCGCGAAATCGATCATGTGCGCTCGGAGTCGAAGGCGATCCTACTTCCGAAATCACCCGCGAGAGGCCGGACCGGCGTGCGGGCACTTGGGGCGTTTCCATGCCCGGTCGATCCTGCTATTCCACCGCCGCGAGTTGGCAATGCTGCGTAAGATCATCAATGAAGGGGATTTGCAGAACTGGCATCGAGAACTCTTCGGCGAAGGCGGTCAACGCGGGCTGGAAGCCGTCCCCGACATCGCCGACGCCGGTTTGGTCTGGCGTACAATCGCCCCGATTTGCACGCCGTTGGCACCAGTTGCCAGCGGCGTCTTGCTTTCGACAGAAGCAGCACTTACGGAAGCCTCCGCCACAATCGCCGAATCGCCATCTTGTCAGCGCTTGCCCCGTAAACACCACGATTGCCCCAGCGAGTGCAAGATGGGGTCCTATCGCTCGCGCAGGTTTCCTGATGCGCCTCGATACGCGGCAATGCCCGTTCCCACCACCACGCCGACGAATGCGGCCAACGCCGCGTATAGCGGCACGAACAGCACCGCGATCGGCGTCTGCGGGTCCATGCTGAAGCGAAGCGCCGTGTAAAAACCGCCAAGCACGACCATCGCCGGTATGGCGGCCCACCAAAACGTCTGAGGCCGCTTCACCAGCATAAGCACGATGCCGAGCATGGCGATCAGCACCAGGTTGAAGAGATGGGCGACGCCGAAACTCAGGAAATCGAGGCCCACAATGACCGGCGAAAGCGCGACAAATGCCGTCACCGCCAGTCCCGACCAAATTTTGTGATCAATCGACACCGGCGCCGCCATTGTCACCTGACGACCCTATGTTCCGCTCGCGGGTCCAATAGTGCAATCGGCGGGCGGGGGACCCACACGGCGACGAATAAAGCGTTCGCCGCCACCCCGCCCGCCTTGGATCGCAGCCCCCCCCTCACCACAAGTTGCGCCTTGGCATCACCGAACACGACAGCGTGATCCGCTGGGTTCCCGTCGAATCCGGCCCCGCCGCCTCGCCCACCGTGATCGTCAGCGTCGCCCGGCGCAGCTGGTCGAACACGCCATGTCCATACTGCCGAACCGCCGCCTCCGACGCCTGGCTCTCGAACGTCACCTCGAAATTCTCGACATGCGCCAGCAGCACCTGCGCCGGTTGGTTCGACGCCACCCCTCCGACCAGCGTGAAGGGCCGCCGCAGAAGCCTTCCATCGGACCACTCGAACGTCACCCCATGGAAGTCATCCAGAAATAGGGCGATCCCCCGGTCGCGCGTGATCGTCCCGCGCAAAAAATCCCCCTTCGCCGCCGCCGTTATCGGCTCGTGGGATTGGGTCGTGCGGATTTCGGCCAGAATCCGGTTGAGCGTCAGCCGCGCACGCTGGATGAGCGTGGCCTGCTCCTGGTTGACCTTGTACCCGGTGAACGACGCCTGTATCGCCACCGCCGTCGCCGTGAGCAGCGCCGCCGTGATCGCCAACGCGATCAGCAACTCCACCAGCCCCACCCCGCGCCGTCCATGCCGCGGGTAACGCGGCCATCCGGCCTTCCCGATCTCCCCCGCCCAAGTCGCATCCGCGCCTCCCCTGTCGCGGGGGCGCCTCGCCCCCGTTGTAATACACAAGTCGCCGGCCAACCGCCGTGGTTTCCACGTCGCGGGGGCGCATCGCCCCCGCTTTTCCAATTCAAACCGATGAGGACGGCCCTCAACGGGGGTTTGCACAACCTCCAAACCCATCTTCGCCCGGTGGTCCCCCCCCGGACGGGGCCGAGGCGGCCCCGCGACGCGGGGACTGCCGGCGACTGCGGCGGACTTGTATACAACAACGGGGCGCCTCGCCCCCGCCTCCGCCCCGTCGCAATTCCATCCCGATTCGCGCTTCATTGTTCCCCCTCCCGATACGTGTTCCGCTCCGGGGTGATGTCGATCGCCACGTTGATGCCGTCCGGCAGCGTGCGGTTGGGGTTGTAGCGGATGTTCAGCCGCCCATAGCCCCCCTCCGGCAGCGCCCCGGCGTCGGTGTCGCTGTCGCTGGCCCCGAAATACGCCAGCGTCGTGTTCCCCGCGCCGTCGCCGGTCACGATGATCGAGCCATCCACCACGCTCGTGCCCCGGATGTCGATGTTGCCCGCCACCACGACGCCGATCAGCGTGCTCGGCGCCGATCCGGGGTTCGTGAACGATCCCATCTCGATGTTCGTCTGCGGCGCCACGATCGTCGCCGTCTGGTCGATCCGGTTGTCGAACAGCGTCGCCCCCGTGAACTCCCAACTGTTGGCGAAGTGCGTGTACGCCGTCGCGTATCCCCCCGACACCGGCCCGTTGAACGTGCAGTCATTGAACCGCAGGTTGTTGCCCTTGGTGAACCCGTATGAATTGTTCGTCGTCAGCGTCGTGGTGTTGCTGAAGCTGCCCGTCTTCATTTTCTTGGCGAACGTGCTGCCGCTGCCCGAGTCATAACGAACCGTCGTGCCGCTGGTGATGATGTTCCGCTCGACATCCACGAACGTGACACCCTCGAACTTGCAATTGTCGAACAAGGCGTTGAGACCCTTGGGGATCGTGCAGTTCCTGAACGTCATGTTCCTGAACACCGGCCGCTGATACGTCGCCTGCCAGCTCGTCGAGCCGTATGGCGTCCGCTCGACCGCCGAACCGCCGTTGGCGTCGGCCGCCGTGATCGCGGCGTTCGTCAGCACCGTCGATGTCTTCGACGCCGCGCCGCCTCCCGATCCCGACTTGCCGCGGTACAGGTTGGCGCACTCCTCGAAGTTCGCCGGATCGAGATCGAAGATGTCCTCGGTGGTCGCCCCGAACCGCACCGCCGGCTGCGACGGGTCGGCCGTGGCGATCGGGCCTTGCACCATGTCCCGAATCTCCTTGCCCGAACCCAGATTGTTCGACCAATCGTTCGCCGTTGTCGCCATCGCGATCTGCCCGCGCACCTTCATATATCCATCGGAGTTGTCGATCTTGCCATCCTTGTACCCCAGTCGCGTGATGTCCCCGTCGAACAGCGGCCCGCCCAGCGAGTCGATCGCATCGAACAGCTCGGCATCCACCAACTTGCCATTGGACCCCGTGAACTCCCCGCGGTCGATCGCCCCGTCGTGGTCCGCGTCGTAGTGGGCCAGGAACAGGTCGTACTCGTCGATGGAGTGATCCCCGTTGGTGTCGGCGTATCCCGCATCCGCCGCCAGTTTCGCCTCGGTGGCGTTGGTCATGGCGACGCGATTGTCATAGCCCGTGTGATTGCGGACGGTCTTGCCGTTGACCGTCGATGATCCCTTCAGAAACGCGTTCCACGCCGTGATTTGCGACTTGAGCGTCGCATCCAGATGCTCGAAATCCCCCAGCATCAACACCGGCGGGTACTTGTTGGCCGTCGCCATCGCCACCGGGCCCTCGACCAACGTGTTGCGTCCCAACTGGATCGGCACCTTGCCCACCACCGCGAACTTCGAGCGTTTGTCAATCAGGAAATCCACGCTCGCCGAGCGCGTCGCCGACCCATACACCCCCGCGCTCGTCACCCGCAGGTGCCGCGAATCCAGCGGATCCCCGGCCCACAGCGGATGCCGCGCCACCGTCACCGTGAAAGACCCCGCGTCCGTGGCGATCGCCGAGCTCGTCACCGAAGTCGTTCCGCTCGTCACCGGCCGCTCGATGTTGAGCAGCAGCGAATGCAGGTCCGACACCACCGCATTGGCGATCGCCGGCCACAGGTCCGCCGCCACCTCCGCCGTGATCGTCCCGAGGCTCGTCTTCGGCCGGGTCATGTGCACGAACCGATACTCCATCCAACGCAGCCCCGACTCGGCGTTGGCCTGCGCCACCGCCACATCCGACAGGTTCCGGGCCGCCGTGAGGTTGTTGCCCGACACCGCCACCATCGCCACCGCGAGAGTGGTGAAGAGCACCAAATAGATCATCGCCAATGTCGCCGCCGATCCCGCACGACACCGCGCGCTTCCTTTGAGACCCGCGCCGTCCGCGAGCGCCGCGCCGTCCCTGCGAGCCGCGACCCTGAGTGAGCGGTTCGCGTTCCCTCTCGAATCCCTCGACATTTCCAAGTGATTAATGGTCAAGGCGCACCCACGACAAATGATAAAGCTCGACCGCCGGCCCTTCCGCCGAATCCCCATATGTCACTGCCACCGTCACCCGCACCGCCCCGGTGTACGTCCCGGCCGGTATCTCGTTGGCGATCGCCGTGTTGGCCGAAAGCTTGTCGGGATACACCGGGACCACGCGAATCGCCTGCCCATACCGCTCCATCCCGTCCACCGGATTCCCCTGGGCGTCGATCGGCGGCGAAAATCGCTCCCCATCCATCCCCGCCAGTTCCGCAAACGGCGCATCCATCAGCCGCTCACGCAAATTGGTCGCCAGGAGCATGGCCGCCGTCGAACGCGTCGCCGTCGCGTTCTGCATCGTGCACGCCGCGTAAAGTTGGAGCATCGACACGAACCCCACCCCGATGATGACCGTCGCCAGCGCCGCCTCGATCAGCGTGAACCCCCGCCGCGAAATTGTCCGCCGATGACGCCGCATCAACATTGATATCGGATTGATTCCCCCGCGCCGCAACCCCTTTCCCCGCTTCCTGACGCCTCAATGGACCGCGTCGCCCCCCCGGAACTTGCCCATCCCGCAAAAGCGCCCCACCCCCTCCCTCGTCGCGGGGGCGCACCGCCCTCGTTGTTATTGACAAGTCCGTCGCCGCCGGCGGCAGTCGCCGCGTCGCGATCTCCGCCTCGGCCCCGTCAAGTGGGGGATCACCGCGCGAAGATGGGTTTGGTGGTTGTGAAAACTCCCGTGGAGCGCCGTCCTCATCGGCTTGGATTGGAAATGCGGGGGCGAGGCCCCCCGCGACGCGGAAATTACGGCGGGTGGCAGGGGAGTTGTGTATGGCAACGAGGCGCCTCTCGCCCCGGCCCCGTCGAATCCCTTCAATCCACTTGGGCTGATTGGCGGTGGCTATGGGCATCCCGGCGCCTCATTTCACCAACTGGCTCAACTTGAAGATCGGCAGGATGATGCTCATGGCGATGAACCCCACCACCGACCCCATTCCCACGATCATGAGCGGCTCGATCATCGCCGTCACCCCCTTGATGACCGCCTTTAATTCCCGTCCGTAAAAATCCGACACCTCGTCCAGCACCTCTCCCAATTTGCCCGACTCCTCCCCGGCCGAGATCATCTGCACCACCGAACGCGGCAACAGCGTGCTGCGCATCAGCGGCGCCGATATCTTCTTGCCCTGCTTCACCGCCGAATACACCGCCCGCCACATCCGCTTGTAAAGCAGATTGCCGCTGATTTCCGCCGTGATCGCCAGCGTGTCCAGCATCGGCACCCCGGCGTTGATCAACTGCCCCATCGTGTGCAGCCCGCGGTTGATGTACATCGCACGGAACATCTTCTTGAACAGCGGGATCGTCAGCTTTGTCTTGTCCCACCACAGCCGCCCCCGATCCGTCCGCAACATCAGCACGAACCCCCACGCCGCCCCGACCGCCGCCAGCAGCAGCACGTACCAGTATCCCACCATGAACGCCGACAGCGCGTTGAGCAGCCGCGTCGGCGCCGGCAACAGCGCCTCCTTGCCCTTGAAGATCGTCTTGAAGCTCGGCACCACGAACGTCAGCAGGAAAATCGTCGTTCCCACCGCCATCGCCCCGATGATCCCCGGATAGATCATCGCCCCGATCACCATCCCCCGCGTCTCGATCTGCTGCGTCAGATACGCCGCGATCCGATCCAGCATCTTCGAGAAACCCCCCGACAATTCCGACGCCTTCACCATGTTGATATACAGCGGGCTGAACGTCTTCGGATAGCGCATCAGCGCCTCGGAGAACTGTTTGCCCGCCTCGACATCCGCCTTCATCCGCAGCAGCATCGCCTTGAACTTCGGGTTGACCGCCTGCTCGGCGATCCCCTCGATGGCCGCCCGGATGCTGATCCCCGCCCGGATCATGACCGCCAACTGGCTCGTGAACCCCTGCACATCCTTGGCGCTCGGGCCGAACGACAAACTCAGGTTCAGCCCCCGCCGACCTCCGTTCCCCGCCTCCGCCGGCGCCAGCGCCACGATATATTGCCCCGACCGCCGCAACTGCTCCGACGCCGCCGCCAACGACGCCGCCGCCAGCACCCCCGAACCGGGCTTGCCCTCCGCCGACCGGGTTTCATAGCGATAATTCGGCATCGTCCATCCGCGCCAACCCCCTCCGGGCCGGCCGCGCCGACCCCCAATCCTCCCCATCGACACAATCCGCCCCGACCTTGGGCCGCCCCCGCTCGATTACCGATTGCCTCCGCTTCCCGCGCGGGTTCCAAGCGAGCGGCACGACACGAACTGGGTCAAAAAGCGAACCGCACGCCTCCGCTTCCCGCGCGGGTTCCAAGCGAGCGGCCCTCGACGCATAACCCCGCCTCCGCGCGATCCGCGGCGACTTCCGCACTTCCCGCGTTCGCCACGAAGCCGCCCTCATCGGACAACCCCGCCTCCGCGCGATCCGCGGCGGCCGCGCCCTCACGCCACCAGCGCCCGCTCCAGCTTCTCCGGATGGGCCGCCTGCGCCACCGCATCCTCCCGGCCGATCAACCCATTGACATAAAGCTGCTTGATCGAATCGTCCAAACTCTGCATCCCCATCGCCCGGCTCGTGGCGATCACATTGGGTATCTCGAATATCCGGTTCTCCCGGATGCAGTTCCGCACCGCCGGCGTGCACAGCATGATCTCCACCGCCGGGATCATCCCCGGCTCATCGGCCCGCTTGAACAGCGTCTGGCTGATCACCGCCTGCAACGTGTTGGCCAGCATCGACCGGATCTGGTTCTGCTCGTCCGACGGATAGATGTCGATGATCCGCTCGATCGTCTGCGGCGCGTTCACCGTGTGCAGCGTGCTGAACACCAAATGCCCCGTCTCCGCCGCGCTGATCGCCGCGCTGGTCGTCTCCAAATCACGCATTTCACCCACCAATATCGTGTCCGGATCCTGCCGCAGCACATGCCGCAACCCCGACGCGAAATCCGGCACGTCCGACCCCACCTCCCGCTGCTCGATGGCGCATTTGTTGCTCACGAACGCGTACTCGATCGGATCCTCCAGCGTGATGATATGCCCCTGCTCCCGACGGTTTATCGAGTCCACCATCCCCGCCAATGTCGTCGATTTCCCCGACCCCGTCGGCCCCGTCACCAACACCAACCCCCGCGGCAGATACGTCAATTTGTTCACGATCTCCGGCAAATAGAGCTGCTCGATCGGCCGAATCCTGTCATTGATGACGCGCAACGCCAGCGCCACCGTGTTCCGCTGATAGTGCGCGTTCACCCGGAACCGGCACAACCCCGCGATCTCATACGAAAAGTCCGCGTCGCGCCGCTCCTCGAACTCCGCCAAACGCTTCTCGTTGACCATCTCCCTCAGCAGCCGCATCGCCCCCTCCGGCGTCACGATCGGGAAATCGCTCGGATTCATGATCGTGTGCACCCGATACAGCGGCGGCGAGCCGACATTGATGTGCACATCCGACGCCTTGGCCGCCACCGCGTTCCGCAAAATGTCATTCAAATTGCCCATCGATCGCCTCTCCATTCGCCTCGCGTCCGTCCCGCCGTTCACAAACCCGATTCCGTCACCCGCAATATCTCATCGACCGTCGTCTGACCCGCCATCACCTTCGTCAATCCATCCTGCCGCAACGTCACCAGCCCACGCTCCCGGCACAATTTCCGCAGTTCCGTCACGTTCGGGTTCCGCGTCACGCAGTCCCGCAACGAATCGTCCATGATGAGCATCTCATAAATCCCCACCCGCCCCGCGTGCCCCGTGTTCCGGCACTTGTCGCACCCCTTGCCCTTCCACAGCCCCTTCGGATCGAACCCCTGCAATGTCAGGAACTCCCGCATCTCCTCCGACGGCGTGAATGGCTCCCTGCAATGCTGGCAGATCCGCCGCACCAGCCGCTGGGCCAATATCCCGTTCACCGCCGACGCGATCAGATACGGCTCCAGCCCGATGTTGATCAGCCGCGTGATCGACGACGGCGCGTCGTTGGTGTGCAACGTGCTCAGCACCAGATGCCCCGTCAGCGACGCCTGCACCGCGATCTTCGCCGTCTCGGCATCCCGGATCTCCCCCAGCATCACCACGTCCGGATCCTGTCGCAGCAAACTCCGCAGCGCCGCCGCGAACGTCATCCCGATCTTGTCGTGCACCTGCACCTGGTTGGCCTGCGGCAGGTGGTATTCGATCGGATCCTCAACCGTCGATATGTTCAGCTTGTTGCCGTCCATGCACCGCAGCGACGAATACAGCGTCGTCGTCTTCCCGCTCCCCGTCGGCCCGGTCACCAGCAAAATCCCGTGCGGCTCCTCGATCTGCTGTCGCCAGATCGTCAGCACATCCGCCCCGAACCCCAGGTTCTCCAGCGGCACGTTGATCGACCGGTTGTCGAGGATGCGTATCACCACCTTCTCCCCGTTCGCCGTCGGCAACGTGCTCATCCGCAAGTCCACCTTGCGCTCATGCACCATCGCACGGATCCGCCCATCCTGCGGCAGCCGACGCTCCGAGATGTCCATGTTCGCCATGATCTTCAACCGCGACACGATCGCCGCGTGCATCGTGTGCGGCGGGTTCATCGCCTCGAACAATATCCCGTCGATCCGATATCGAACCTTCAGCCCCTTCTCCTTCGGCTCGATGTGGATGTCGCTCGCCCCCTGCTTGATCGCGTCGAATATCACGTAATTCACGAACCGGATGATGGGCGACTCGTTGCCCATCTTCTCCAGGTCCGTCACCTCGTCCTTGGCCTCCTTCACCAGCTGCACATCGTCGTCGGCCATGTCCTTTATGATTTCCTCGACCCGGACATCGCCCTCCCCGCTCGCCATCTGCTCGACGACCTTGTTGATGTCCCCCCCCGACACCACCACCACCCGCACCTCCCGCTTCGTTCGCCGACGCACCTCATCGGCCAAAAACACGTTCGTCGGATCCGCCATCCCCACCACCAGCGCCCCGCCCTCCATCCGCAGCGGCAACACCTGTCGCTGGCGGATGAACTCCCGCGGCAACAGCTCGAACGCCACCTCCTCCACCGACCCGCGATCCGGCGTCTCATACGCCAGGTCCAGCGTCCGAGCCAGCGCCTCCAGTATCCGCCCCTCGCTCGCCGCGTTCATCCCCAGCAGAATCTCCGCCACCGTCTTGTTCGGCGTCCGCGCCCGCAGCGCCTTCGCCTCCGCCCACTGGTTTTCGCTGATCACCCCCCGCTCCAATAGCAGTTCACCCACCCCCGCCCGCTCCCCGCCCCCTCCCGGCGCCCACAGCGTCTCCACCTCCCCCTCCGCGCGCGCCGCCCCCCCCTCCCCCGCCTCCTCCACCACCGTCGCCTTCCATCCAAACATCCGTCCTCCGGTCTTTCTTCTTCTTCTGTGTTTTTCTGCCTACTGCCTACTCCCAACTGCCTACTGCCTACTGCCTACTGCCAACTGCCTACTGCCTTCCCATCCTCAGTTCAAACCGATACGACCCGCTTTTCACCACCACCGCATCGCCCGAAATCCGCTCGATCGTGAACGACCCCACCGCCTCCCCCTCGCCGTACAGCGTGTTGTTGATCATGCACGCGCTGCGATCCCCGCCATGCAATATCGACTGCAACGCCAACCCCTGCACCGCCTTCAACACCGCCTCGCGCTCCTCGGCCCGTTGCCGACGCGACGCCTCCTCCCCGATCGCGGCCGTCACCGCCTCCGTCGCCGCCGGAGCCTCGTGCCGGAACGGATTGGTCCGCAATTCCGCCAGCGGAACCTGCGCCGCGCTCGGATACGCCTGGAACTGCCGCACCACCTTCTCAGTCCCCCGCAGCATCGTCTCCATCAGCTTGATGTTCTCCCCGCCGGCGCTCAGGAACTGGCTGATCGTCGCGCTCGCCGTCGCCGCGTCGTCCCCCGCCGCCTCCGCGCTCGACGGCCCCCCCTTGATGTACAGGAAATAGACCGCGCACGCCCCGATCAGCAGCAGCCCCCCCAACAACAGTGTCGACCGGTTCGCCCCCGGCCGCTCCGCCGGCGCCGCGAACTCCCCCCCCTCGGCCCCATCGGCCCCATCGCCCGCGCCGCCGTCCGCGCCGAACCCCTCGTCCATCGTCCGCATCTCATTGTCGCTCATGATCGCCTCCGCTTCCGCACGTCAGTTCGTTCCCGCAACCGCCCCCGACTCCGGCTCGAAGAAGATGCTCAGCGTCAACTGCGCCTTCATCTCCCCGTCGTGACCGTCGATCTTCTCCAGCTTCATCTGGTTCAACCGCGTGATCCGCGGCAACTTCTCCAATTGCAACAAAAATGCGTAAAAACCATTGAAATCCCCGCTCAAACTCATCTGGATCGGCTGCTCGCTATAGTTCGCAGCCGCCTCGCTTTTCAATGTCTTCACCGTCCGCGTCTGCAGCGAGTTCGCCTCCGCCATCTGCCACACCTCCTGCAGGATCTTGTCCACCTCCTTCTCCGCCGGCAGCTTCGACTCGAAAAACTCGATCGCCTTCTGGAACTCGTCGATCTTCCGGTTCAGATCCTCGATCCCCGCCGTCGCACGCCGCAGGTTCTCCAAATCCCGCCCCTTGGCTTCCGTCGCCTGCCGCGTCTCGGCCGTCCGCGCGTTCATCCGCCTCACCCCGAACTGCCACGCGCAGCCGATCATCGCCGCCAGCCCCAGCACGAACACCATCTGCACCAATCCCGGTTTCATCGTCCGCCTCCATCATTCGACCGATCGTTCACTCCACCCCGGCCGACGCCGCCGTCCCCGGCAAATCCGCGCCCCCCTCGGGGTTCACCGTCATCTCCAACTGGAACCGCCGCAACGTTTCGTCGTTCTGCTCGAACTCCTCGCTCACCACCAGGTTCACATCCTTCAGCATCGGAGACCGCCCCAACACGCTGATCAACTTCGCCACCTGGATGTCCGTCCGCGCGATCCCCGTCAACCTCACCGTCACGTCATACACCTTCGGCCCCGGCGGCGGGGGGGGCGCCGCCCCCTGTTTCCGTCGATCGAACGCCGTCTTCGCAGCCGGAGCCGGCGTCGCCCGCAACTTGGAATCCAGCGACAACTCCAACAGCGACGTCCCCGCCGGCAGCGCGTTGGTGATCCCCGCCAAAATCCGGCTCCGCGGCGCCTTCTCCAACAGCGACGCCGTAAGCTCCGCCTGTCGCGCCATCCGACGCTGCTTCTCCTGCATCTTCTCCACCTGCGCGATCCGCCTCGCCGCCTCCGCGTACCGCCGCTCAACCTCCTCACCCTCGGCCCGCGCCCTC
>JBBSAF010000044.1:0-12628 GCA_038252525.1 Tepidisphaerales bacterium | reverse complement strand
GACCCTTTTATCCCCCCCCCCATTCATCCCCCTTTGTTCTCTCTGCGGCCTCTGCGGACTCTGTGGCCGAAAGAGCGGAAACCCGTCCGTCTCCGACCGGCCTCGCCCCCGTCCGAAGGACCGCGGAAAAGCGGAACACGGCTCTTCTCCGTGGCGACACAATAAAGCCGTTCCCCGCAGCCCCCCCGCTTCCCTCAATCCCAATCCCGCTCTCCCTTGCGTTTCCCGCACACCGTCACATCCATCCCCAGGTCCCGCGCCATCGCCGCCCGCGCCAACATCGCCGCATCGGCGCTTCGGGCGTCGTTGGCGTACACCACCTGGATGTGGTTGGCCTTGTGCCGCGCCATCATCTGGTCCCGCGTCACCCCGTACAGCACCCCGTGCATGATCGGCCACTGCGGCGTCGTCGCGTCCCAACGCCGCTGCGTCTCGGCCAGCGGCAGCTCGATCGCCTCGCCGCGCCCAATGTCCATCTTCAACTCCCCGTCGGCCACGAAAATCCGGCTCCACACGATCTCGCCGGGCTTGGAAATCCCCTTCAGCGTGCTGCCCCCCAACCGGAAATACATCGGCGGCTGGCGCTCGCCGCTCGCCCCGGCCCATCCGTCGGCGAAATGCGCCGGCGGGGCGCTGCCGCTGATCTCCATCACCCACACATACCGGTCGGTCGTCCCGCTCTGGTCCCAATCGCCCCAACGCAAATCGTGCAACGTCGTCTCCACCGGCTGATGCATCGCACTGTGCACCCGACCGATCAATATCGCATCCAACCCCGCGCACTCATCGACCTCGTTGAAATGCGGCAGCGGCCGCCCGGCGTACAATTCCCGCTTGCCATCGGCGCTTTTCACCGGCGGACGCTCGGAATTGTTCAGCGTCCCCTCCACCAAATCGCTCGCCGGCAATGAATCCTTCAACCCCTGCTGATACTGGATGCCGATGGCCGCGCAACCGAACTCGTCGGCGATGCGCACCGCCGCGATATACATCTTGCACTGCACCAGAATCTGCGCCTCGGTCAGATCGGTCGCGTCGTTCCCGCCCAACTGGAACTTCATCCCATGGTCCCGATACCACTGATACACCGCCCGCGCCTCGGCGTCGGCGACCTGATGCGTGGCGTACACCAACGATGACTGGCTCAGCCGCTCCTTGAACACCCCCGTCGCGTGCAGCAGGTGGTCCGGGATGATCGCGTTGAACATCCCCATGCACCCCTCGTCGAACACCCCCATGATCGCCTTTTCCCGACGCAACTGCTCGGCCAACGCCATCCCCAGCTTCTCCTCCCGCGACCCGATCGACACCTTTTTCAGCGCCTTCACATGCGCCGTCTTGTGCTTCAGCTTCCCCTTCTCCAGCCACGTCCCGAGCTGCTTGCGGAATCCCTCGGCCGCGAAATCCTCCGCCCACAGCGTCGAATAATCCTTCTCCGCCTTGGTCAACGATCCGTTGAGATTCAGCATCCCCACCAGCCCCGGCCATTGCCCCGACCAGTTGGCCACCGTCAGGATCGGCCCCCGGTGGGTCGTCAGCCCCGGCAGCACATGGTGGCTGTATTGCCACACCGCCTCGGCCACCATCAGCGGCGCCTCGGGGTCCAGACCCGCGAACACGCACATCCCCTCCTTCTGCGACGCGATGAACCCGTGCTTCTCCTGCGGCTTATAGGGATGGGCGCGAACCAACTCATAACCGCACGCCTCGACCGCCGTCGTCAGGGCGTCCTCCAGCTGCTTCTGTGCCGGCCAGCAATTCTGGTTGGCGCTGAGCCGCAAATCCCCGCTGGCCACGAGATGAATCTGCTTTTTCTTGGCCTTGGCGGGCTTGAACACCTTGGGGGCGACGTAGGCGGGCATGTTGGCTCCATTTGTGAAAGGTCAAGCGGCGCGGCTGCGCCGATGGCGACGCCGACAAGCGAGCTTATCGCGCTTTTCTCCGGTTGCAATCGTTTGCCCCAAGTGATTTCCCCGAAAAAGGGGACATCGGAAAAAGGGGACGTGGCTGCACTGTCTCAAAGCATCGGGACACAGTAAGGCACATCCCCTTCCCCCCCCCGCCGACCCTCCCCCGCCATCGTCCCCCATTTTCATTTCGCGTCCTTCTCCATCGAAGAGAAATACTCCTTCACCACCGACTCCCCCTGGCCCGTCACACGCTCCTGCTCCACCTCGTCGGTCTGACGGCTTTGCGCCGACTTCACCGCGTCCCGCAACGCCGCCTTCGACTCCCCCTTCACGGTGTCGGCCTCCACATAACTCCCCGCCAACGCCTCCCCCCCCTCTTGATCCTTCGTCAGCGCGTTCTCGGGCACGAACTTCCCCGGCGCCGCGTCCGCCCGATCGCGCTGCCCCGACCCCTGTCCGGCGCCCCCGCCGCCCGCTTGCGTCCCGTCCCCCGCCGAACCGTCCTCCCCGCCCGGCGCCCGACCTCCCGATCCCTCGGCCTCGCCTTCGCCGGCGCCCGATCCCCGGTCCTTGCCGCCTTCCTGCCCGCCGGCGGAATCCCCCTGACCCGGCGAACCCGGCTCCTTCCCGCCGCCATCCTTCCCCCCGTCGGACTTCCCATCCCCGGATTTCTCCCCGCCGGGCTTTTCACCCCCCGCCTTCTCCCCGCCGGATTTCTCACCCCCGGATTTCTCGCCGCCACCTGAATCGTTTCCCCCCTCCTTCGCCCCCTGCCCATCCTCCCCGCCGGGCCGTTTCCCCTGTCCTTGATCCGTCCCCACCTGCTTCCCATCGGCCCCCGCTTGCCCGGATTGCCCCTCCTTGCCCTCCTGCCCGCCCTGCTTCCCCTGGGCATTGGCCTGGGCATTCTCCGAATCCCCCGCTTGGGTCTGCTTCGGATCGCCCGACTCGTTCACCGCCCGCGCCTGCGCATCGGCCGCTTGACCCGCCCGCTTTTCCGCCTCGGCCAACTTCTCCGCCCGATCCGACCGCGCCGCCATTCCGCCCAATTGCGACTTCAGTCCCTGGGCGCCCTCCGCCACCTGCTTTTCCGCCGCCTTGGCATCCGCCCCCGCCTCGGCGCCCTTTTTCATCCCCTCGGCCATCTTCCGCGCCCCCTCCGCCAGCCGCTTGCCCCGCTCCATCTGATCGGCCTGCGATTGGGCATCGGTCATCATCCGATCCAACCGCGCCTTCTGCTCGGCCGTCGCACCCTTCCCCCCATTCATCCGACCGGCGATTCGATCCTTCAACTCCCCCGCCCGCTTCCCGACCGATTCATCCCCCGCCGCCGACCCCCTCATCGCGTCGGCCAACTCCTTGGCCTCGGCGTCGCTCGCCCCGGTTTGGCCCAGTTGCCGCTCCAACCCCTCCTGCCCACCGGATTCGCCGGCGCGCCGATCCAATTGGTCCGCCAATTCCCCCATCTCCTTGGCCGAGCGGGACTTATCCGCCGGAGATTGATCGCCATACTCCCGCTCGATCCGACCGATCTCCCCGGCCGCCCCGCCGTAATCCCCCTGGGCGAGTTTCCGCTTGGCGTCGGCCACCGCCCCGGTTTGGTCCGTCGGCGGACGCATCGCCGAATACGTCCGACGATCCCGACGGGCGTTGGCGACATCCCGGTCGGTCTCGACCTTTCGCCGCAGCTCCTCCTGGATCTCCCGCAGCGCTTTCAGCGCCGTCCGCTGGGCCACCGCCGGATCGGCCGGGGGGTTGGCGATCAGCGCCTCCAGTTCCCGTTTGGCGTTCTCGATCCGCTCATTGCCCGCCGCATCCACCGGCAGCGACTGGACTTGCGCGATGGCCTGACGGGCGCTCTCCTGGGTTTGTTCGACTCGCTTGCGACCGACCTCGGCCACCTGCCTTGCCTCGGCATGTCCGAACAGGTCCAGCGTCGGCATGAGCCAGATCGCCAACCCCGCCGCCAAAACCCCCGCCGCCGTCCATCGAATGTGGCGCGGCGTCCGCCACGGGAACTTCTTGCGCGAATCGACCGATTCCGCCTCTTTTTCCGCCGCCGCCACCGTCGCCCGTGAAAACGGATCGGTCTGTTCGCGGGCATGCAACGCCGTGGCGAACATTTCCTTCGTCCCGCACGCCGCATCCAGCGCCATCGCCGATTCCCGCCGGTCCGGCCGGCGTCGCCACGCCCATCCCATCGCCGTCAGAATCGCCGCCGCCCCCGCCATCGCCGCCAGTCGTCCCCCCGACGGCGGTTCCCACCCCATCGCCCGTCCGACGACCACCGTCCCCGCCACCGCCGCCCCCCCCGCCGCCGCCGTCCACGCCAACGCCCCCACGAATCGCCTCCGCAGCAAAACCCCGCGAACGGTCGCGATGCGATGATCCAAGGGAGTCATGGCAGCATTGTAGCAGGAGGGTTGGGAGTTGTGGGTTGCGGATTGTGCATTGCGGGTTGCGAGTTGTGGGTTGCGAGTTGCGAGTTACGAGTTACGGACCAAAAAAGCATCCCGCCGCTCAACGCCCCCCCTTCCCCCCGTATTCACTCACACCCACAACCCGCAACTCACAACTCTTCGACCCCCCCTTCAACTTCCCCCCCGCGCCGCGGTATAAACCCCCGGAGGGAATCAACGCATCATGAAGTTCGCATATTGGAAACGTTGGCAGTGGATCGCGCTGGGGCTGGTTCTCGGCGGGCTGGTCGGGCTCGTGCGGTCCTCGCTGGGACCCGGATTCGACACCGACATCCACGACACCCTCAACCAGCCGGTTTTCGAGGACTACCTCCTTCGCGGTCGCGTCGGCAACAAGGATGTCATCGAGGTCAAGAACCTCGTCGTCCATCCCCCCTTCGACGAAACCGCCATCGACTGGGTGACCGGCGTCGCCGTGCTCCAATACAACGCCCCGGAGAATCCCCGCGACCCCGCCAGCCCGCTGAAACGCTGGCAGGAGGTCGAGCCGTTCCGATTCTCCACCCACGTCCTCTACGACCGCTTCGGCGAGCGGAATCTCGCCATGGGCAAGCCCCCCGAGGGCTCGACCAACCGCGATTATCTCCAGCGATTGGCCAACGAGTATCCCGAGCGCGGAATCCATTTCCGCTATGCCTGGTGGGATGCGCCCCGGATGCAGCTTTACCTGTGGCTCGCCGGCGGACTGTTGGTGTTCGGGCTGATCCTGCCGACGATCATCCATCTGATCGCCCCGGTCCCCAAGGACGAATCCGGCGTCGATCTCCGCAAAATCCGCTCGTCCAAGCCGACGCCCCACCCGGTCCCGGCCGGTCTGAGCGCCGCCGACGAGGATCAACTCGCCGCCGTCGAGGCCGAGCTCGAGCGCAAGCTGGCCGCCGCCATGGACGACGACGACGCCCCCGTCGCCCGTGACGCCCCCAAGGCGCCGGTTGCGATTCGCAAGCTCGATGCCGGTCCGCTGGAGGCGTCCAAAACCGCGCCGACGGCATCGGACGAACCCCGCGAGTTCGGCGGCGAGTACTACCCCACCGTCGCCCACGCCCCCAAATCCAAAAACGCCAAACCCTAGCCGGCGCCCAAGCCGGAGATCGCCCCCCCCTTGTCGCGCGGGCGCCCCCCTCGTTGTTATGCTGCTCGCTGGGCCTATTGAGACAATTCGCTTGGGTAAACACGCGATGCGACGCATGTTCCGAGCCATTGCGAATGTCTCATGGAAGGCCGCGAGCAGTATGTGCACAAGTCCGCCGTCAACAGCGGCAGTCCCCTTGTCGCGGAGCCGCCTCGGCTCCGTCCACGACGACATCACCGGGCGAAGATGGGTTTGGAGGTTGTGAAAACCCCCGTTGAGCGCCATCCTCATCGGCTTGAACTGGAAAAACGGGGGCGAGGCGCCCCCCGCGACGAGGAAATCACGGCGGGTGGCCGGTGACTTGTGTATAACAACGTGGGTCGCCCCCCATGCCATCATCGCGGGGACCCCTTCTTTCGGCCTCCTCCCGCGCGATCTCCGCCACGAAACGCGCCGCCCCTTTCCCCGAACCGCAATATGTCGCCCCCGGGGGTCTTGCCTTATCATCCCCGCCGGGGGCCGACATCGGCGGAGACGCGACCATGGAACTCGATGAACTTCAGCGGCACTGGGATCGTTTCGGGCTGACCGATCCGCTCTGGGCGATCCTCACCGATCCATCGAAGAAAAACGGGCGATGGGATCTGCCCGGCTTCCTGGCCACCGGCATCGAGGAGATCCAGACCAACCTCGCCCACGCCGACACCCTCGCGCGCGTGCCGCGACGACGAGCGCTGGACTTCGGCTGCGGGGTCGGACGACTCACCCAGGCGCTGGCCGACGCCTTCGACAGCGCCGAGGGGGTGGACATCGCCCCGTCGATGATCGCGTTGGCCGACCAATACAACCGTTTCCCCGGCCGCTGCCATTATCACGTCAACGCCCGTGACGACCTGCGGCTGTTCGACGACGGCGCGTTCACGTTCGTCTATTCCAACATCGTCCTCCAGCACATGGCGCCGAAATACAGCCGGGCGTACATGCGCGAGTTCCTGCGAATCCTGGCGCCCGGCGGAATGGCGGTGTTCCAGATCCCCGATCGACGCCGAACCGACGAAGGCGCCCCCGACGCCGCGCGATCGGTCCCGCCGATGCCCGCGCCGCTGGGCGAGTCGGGCTTCAAGGCCCACATCGCCCCCCACACCAAAATGCCCCAGGTCAACTCCGGCGAACGCTTCGAGGTCGTCGCCACCATCACCAATGAATCGAATCTGCCTTGGCCCCGGTTCGTCAACGACGACCTGCACCACTGGATCCGTCTGGCCAATCGCTGGCTTGACGCCGCCGGCGCCGTGGTGGTTCCGCAGGACGCCCGCGGCGACCTGCCCCACGCCTTGGCGCCCGGGCAACAGACCGACGTCACGCTCACGGCCACCGCCCCGACCAAACCGGGCGATTATCTGTTGGAGCTGGACTTGGTGCAGGAGGCCGTCGCGTGGTTCGCCGACAAGGGATCGCCGACGGCGCGAGTTCCGGTTCGCGTGATCTCGTCCGGCGCCGGCGCTCCGGCGGTTTCGGGCGATTCTCCGCGGATGGAGATGCACGGCGTTCCGCGATCCGAGGTCGAGGCCCTGATGTGCGACGCCGGCGGGACCGTCGCCGACGTCACCGACGGCCACTGCCCCGGCTGGGAAAGTTGGCGATACTGGGTGGTCAAGAACCGATAGGCGATGGCGCCCCCTCGGGGGCGCGGCGCCGGGTTGTCATACACCCCTTTTTTCCCGCCACGGGGATGCCCCGGCGTGTTCTTTTGTCGCGTGGGCGCCTCGCTCCCGTCCAACGGCGCGACCGGCACGACCGGGGTTCGGAGGTCGTGAAAACCCCCACCGAGCGCCGTCGTCACCGCCGTGAATTGGCAAGGCGGGGGCGAGGCGACTCGTTGTTATACACAAGTCCGTCGCCACCGGCGGCAGTCCCCGCGTCGCGGGGCCGCCTCGGCCCCGTCCGGGGGAGGACCACCGGGCGAAGGTGGGTTTGGAGGTTGTGAAAACCCCCAC
This sequence comes from Tepidisphaerales bacterium, assembly GCA_038252525.1. Taxonomy (GTDB): domain Bacteria; phylum Planctomycetota; class Phycisphaerae; order Tepidisphaerales; family Tepidisphaeraceae; genus JBBSAF01. Next base: position 5,169 of record JBBSAF010000044.1, on the reverse strand, counting down.
CGAGCGCCGTCGTCACCGCCGTGAATTGGAAAAGCGGGGGCGAGGCGCCCCCGCGCCAAAAAACAGTGCCATCGCGCGATTGCGAGGGACGTATCGCGCTTCGCGCGCCGATCGCGCAATGCCCATCCCATGAAAAATCCCCGGCCGGCGGTTTTTTTTCGCGCGTTCACCCGAACATTTTGCGAACAGGGGATCCGCGGCCTCCGCCCCGGCGCGCCATCGGCGCAAAACGCCGGTGGGGGTGGAGGGCCACACAATGCCGAACACCCCGCGAATCGAACAACCCATCGCCCGACGACTCGACGAGGCCGATCCCCGGCTGCTCGTCGCCCTCGAGCGATTGACCGACGTCCATCGCCCGCGCCACCGCCGGCTGTGGACGTATTACCGCAACCCCATCACCCCGCGATCGGGCGCCGAATCGAGCTGTGACCGCCCTTATCGACAGGGGCAGGAGTGGGGGCTGCCGGCCCGCATCACCGGGGTCGTCCCCGGCGGCGAAATCGATGCCCCGCGCCCCAAGTGGGGCGCCATCGCCCGCAAGGAGATCGTCATCGAAAACGACATCGCCTGGCGGATCGACACCGGCGTCGATTACCTGTTCGGGCGCGACATGGCCATCGAGTCGGGCGCGACCGACCCCGACCGCAAGGCCCTGCTCACCGCCGTTCTCGATGCCATCCTCGAACGCCACGGCGGCATGGCGTTTTTCCAGCAACTGGCGCTGATCGGCGCGGTGTGCGGGTTCGTCGATGTGCTCGTGAAGTTCGATCCGACCGGCACGTCCGGCACGCCCGGCACGCCCGCCGGCGCCGATGACATCGAGCGGCTCGCCGGCGCCATTCGCCTCGAGATCGTCGAGCCCGCGCGGGCGGCGCCGGTCCTGGTCAGCGACGATTGGCGGACCGTCGAGCTGTACGCCCGTTGCCACGAGACCGCCCGCCCGACGCCCGCGCCGCCGCGCGATGGCGCGGTCGATCGCGGCTGGATCGACCGGCTGCGACGGTCGGCGTCGGCCTGGCTGGGCCAACCGCGCGAACGGCGCGACGGCGCTCGCGTCGGCGTCGTCGAGGTGCTGTCGGCGACCGACTGGCGGCGATACGAGGACGGGCGACTGATCGCCGCCGGGGGCAACTCGCTGGGGCGGATCCCGCTGGTGCACATCCAGAACATCCCGCTGCCCTTCAGCTACGCGGGACTGGGCGATGTCGAGCCGCTGATTCCGCTGCAGGATGAGCTCAACACGCGCCTGAGCGACCGGGCCAATCGCATCGCGCTGCAATCGTTCAAGATGTATCTGGGCAAGGGGATCGAGGGGTTCGTCGAGCAGCCGGTGGCGCCGGGTCGGATGTGGATGACCGACAACCCCGACGCCGAGGTGCTGGAGTTCGGCGGGGACGCCCATTGCCCGTCGGAGGAGTCGCACATCGCGGACCTGCGCGAGGCGATGGACAAGGCGTCGGCCGTCACCCCCATCGCCGCCGGCGCCATCAAGAACCGCATCGGTCGGCTGAGCAGCGCCGCGGCGCTGCGGATCACGCTGTTGGCGCTGTTGAGCAAGACCGACCGCAAGCGCTTCACCTACGGCGCCGGCGTCCAGCGGATCTGCGAGCTTGCGCTGGCGTGGCTGGACCGGGCCGGTTGGCTGGCGAGCACGCCGTCGGAGCGCCGCGTCGAGCTGCATTGGCAAAGCGCGTTGCCCGAGAACGACGCCGAGAAGCTCGACGAGGCCGCCGCCAAGCTCCGCGTCGGCGTCGCTCCGAAGACCGTGCTGCGCGAGTTGGGATACGCGGAAAACCAAGGTCATTAGTCATTGGTCCTTGGTCCTTGGTCATTGGTCCTTGGTGTTCGCGTCGGCATGGCCACCACGGATGGGGAGAGGTTGTCCCGTCGGCAACCAATGACAAATGACAAATGACGAGTGACGAGTGACGAGTGACCCACACGAAAGGAGGTTCCCATGGATTCACCATCCCCGCCGATCATCGAGTCGCCGCCGGCGGCGAAGGAGCCGGAGCGGATCGAGCCGGACCCGAAACACCGGCTGGATTCGCTGGCCGCGGCGCTGCGGGAGAGGCCGGACGCCAAGGCGTTGGCCGAGTACCTGTTTCTGCGACGAACGCTTCGTTAGCGTCGTCGGACGTTTCAGTCGAACCGTTCATCACGATACGAAAGGAAGGACACCATGCCGTTCACCGGAAAAGCGACCTATTCGGCCGGGTCGGATCTGCCCGAGGCCGTCGAGGATGTGTCGGATCTGGTCTCGATCGCGTCGCCGACGGAGACCCCGCTGCTGGATGCGTTGGGCGACGGCGCCCGACCGGCGCGATCGACGGTGCATGAGTGGTTGGAGGACGCGTTGCTGGCGGACATCGACGCCCTGACCGACGACGCCATCGCCAATCCGACGCTTCAGACGGTGCTGCACGTGGTCACGCCGGGGTTGTACCGACCGGGCGATCAGTTGCGGGCCGGGAACTCCGAGGAGCGGATGCGGGTGGAGTCGGTGGATGCCGTCGCGGGGACCATCACCGTCCATCGCGGGCACGCCGGGGGGACCGAGGCGTTGGCGCCGTCGATGTCGATCCGTCTGCTGGGCAACGCGGCCCTCGAGGGCGCCGACGCCGACGCCGCCCGGTTCACCACGCGAACGCGGCGGTTCAATCACACGCAGATACTCAGCGCGTCGGTCGAGGTCAGCGGCTCGGAGCTGGCGGTGCGGCAGATCGGACTGGCCGACGAGATGGACCACCAGAAGAACCAGCGCCTGCGGGAGTTGATGCGCGACCTGGAATCGACGGTCATCAACGGGCGATCTGAACTCGGCGACCCCGGCGCCGGCGGGATTCGACGGATGATGAACGGGCTGCTGGCGTTGATCGACGCCAACGTTTTCCGGCCCGGCGTGGACGGCTTTCCGGCCGGTTCGCAACTCACCGAGGATCAGCTCAACACCGCCTTGCGCGAGGTGTGGACCACCAGCGGCGGGCGGATCGACCTGATTGTCGTCGGCGGTCGGGTCAAGCGGGCGATCAATTCGTTCATCGGGACCGCCCAGCGATTCCATTCGCCGCGCGACGGGGTGTTCCACGACGGGGTGGGCATCTACGAGAGCGACTTCGGCGTGTGCCGCGTGGTCATGTGCCGCGCCGTTCCGCCGGGAACGGTCCTGCTGCTGGATTCCAGCCGGGTGGCGGTGATGCCGTTGGCGGGGCGAAGCTTCCATTTCAAGCCGCTGGCCGCCACCGGCGACCGCGAGAGCGGGCAGATCATCGGCGAGTACACCCTGGAGCTTCGCAACGCCATCGCCCACGCGGTCATCAAGGGGCTGACGGTCTGAGCGGCGCGACGATCAACGGTCGCCGGCCGGCGCGAGGGGGGGGCGCCGGCCGGCCGGGGGGAGGATGCCATGGAATATGCCAGTGAGATGGACCTGCTGTTTTTCGAACCGAAATTGCACATCGACGCCGCCGGGGCGTCGCAAACGCTCATCGAGGGGACCGGCGCGTTGGCCGGATCGGGCTTCACCATCGCCGGCGGATCGTTCGTCGGCGCGGGGATCCAGTCGCGGATGGTGCTGACATTGCGCGGGCTGGTCAGCGGTTGCTTCGTGATCGCGTCGGTGGAGTCGGCGACGCATCTGACGGCCGGGCCGCTGACGGCGGGGATCGAGCGCGAGCCGCCGGCGGCGTCGCCCATCGGGACTGCATCGGATCTGCCGTATGCGATCCGATCGTTCTGGGCGCAGCGCATCGCGGTGTCGCGGGAACTGGAGGCCGCCGCGGGCGCCGGACCGGAGTCGGGGGCGACGATCCTCAACCCGTGGAACCTGCGGATGGCGACGGCATTGGGGACGCTGGCGCTGATCTTCGCGGCGTTGTCCGACCAGCCCGGCGCCGACGCGCGAGTCGCCAAGGCGGCGACGGACTATCGGGGGCGCTACGAGCGGGCCAGGCGGAATGTGCGGCTGGATTTGGACTTCGACGGCGACGGGGAGGCCGAGCTGCGGGTGGGACTGAACGAGCGGGTGTTGAAGAGGGTTTGAACCGGCGTGTTTGGCTGACGGCATGGGGCGGGACGACGCCGCCACGATGGAAGCGGGATTTTTCGGCGCGGACGCACATGAATAATCCAACCATGGGGGGTGTGAAATGATCGGGTTTCTGGCCGAATTACCGACGACGGTGGACAACCTCACGGGTCTGAGCGCCGCGGGGATGATGGGGATGATGTGGCTGTGGGAGCGGCGCAACAGCCGCCAGCGCGAGGAGCAGCTCGACGAATCGCACCAGCGCATCCTCGCCGACAAGGTGCAGCTCGATCAGCTCATCCTGCTGGTGCGGCAGAACACCGAGGCGCTGGCGACGCTTTGCGAACGTCTCGGCGCCAAGAGCGCGGCGTGAGGGGACGGTCGGTGACAACCCAAGGGAGGGTCTTCCATGAGATGGACTTTGATGTTCGTGGGTCTGGCCGTGGGGTGCGCCCCGCTGGCGACGGCGCGGATGGGGTTGGTCGATCAGGCGCGGAGCGGTCTGGCGAAGGTCGGCGCGGCGCGGGTCGAGCGGACGGCGCTGGTGGAGGAATTGTCCAAGCTCCGCCACGACCGTCTCGACGAGGCGTTCGACGCCGACGTGCGGGACCGGGGGAGCCTGTCGGCCGACTGGGTGATCGAGCATCGCCGGGCGTACGGCGCGGGATTGGCGGCGCTGGCCGAGGCGGACGCGGCGTCACGGGCCGCCGACGCCGCGACGGAATCGAACCTGTCGGCGATCGACGCGGCGCTGGGGCGGATCAAATGGTTGGATGAGATGGAATCGCGTTATTCGGTGCCGTGGGCGGACCTCGGCCAATGACTTTGGGCGAATCACGAAAAGGGAGGCGATCATGTCGGATAAATCGCAGCGGATGGGACGGCGGGCGGTGGAGGCGGCGGTGTTCGGGCAGTGGGACGCGTTCGCGGGCGACCACCCGCGATTGGCGGCGATCCTGGATCAGGAGCTGCTGGTGGAACATGCCGAGAACCGGCTGCTGGACGATCCGGCGTACGAGGAGGCCATGGCCCACGCCGCCGCGGTGGGCCGGGTGACGACGGAGCTCGGGGGGATCGTCGAGCGGTTCGTGCGGCGGTTTTTCGCGGAGATTGTCAAATAGTTGTCGGTTGTCAGTTGT
>JBBSAF010000043.1:0-12718 GCA_038252525.1 Tepidisphaerales bacterium | reverse complement strand
GCTCGGGCAGCCATTGCCGGGCCAGACAATAGGCCATCCGCATCACCTTCCTTGGCGATTTGCAAGTCTCCATGGACGATCATAGGACGGCCAAACCCCGTCGGTGCGGCGGACTCGGCAGGAGGGTCGAGACAGAGCAGGACAGGTACCTTTATTTGGGGAAGCGGGTTTTGGGGATCAGCGGGAGTTGCGCCAAGTCCACGGCGTCGAGGAATCCGCGCGGCTCGCACCACTCGCCGGCGTGACGGATCGTGGCCACCTTGCGCGGGGCCACCACGTCCACGCAGCGGATGATCTCCATCACCAAATTGCCCCCGCGGGCGTCGCGAGCCTGCAATTCCAATGTCGCCCCCGGCGCCAAGGTCATGCCCATGTCCACCGCCTCGAACCCCTCGCGCTCCAGACGACGGATCACCACCGGATCGTTGCGGGTGTTCTGCACCTTCACCCGACCGCCGACCATCGACACCCGCATCCCCTCCTCGGTCCGCGGCGAATCCGGCGGCGCGTCCGGCGGGGATTCCGACGCCGCCGCCGGACTGTCTCCCGCCGGCAGACGCAGCTCCACCCATTTCTCGGTGACATGCTCCACATTGAACACCGCGACGAACTGCTGGCTGTAGTCGGCCAAATATCCGGTATATTCCACCGCCGGCTTGGTCGGGTCGGTCGGATCGATCACATCCAGGATGACCGCCTGTCCGATGTATTGCTCGAGCAGCGGTTCATAGGCATTGGCGAACCGCCCCAAGAGCGTCTGGCCGATCTGCGTGACCTGCCCGCCTTGGCTGGCCAACACACTGTTGGTCGGGCTCATCCGCTGATATTGCCCGATGGCCGCGCCGATGGCGGCGTTGAAGGCATCGCGCAGGGTGTTGACGAAGTTCCGCACCGTCCGCCAGAGTCGGCGCGGCGGGCCGGGCCGGAAACTGCGATGGACCTGTTGTATCCGGTCGGATTGACGCGAGTCGGTCAATTCGTCGTGGTAGCGCAATAGGGTGCGCACCGTCGTGTCCAGTTCCGGCTGGTAGATCAGGAAGCTGCTTTTCTTGTTGCCCTTGGGATCGACGTAGGGATGGTCGAACTCCAACTCGATGCCGGTGGGGAAGACTTTCAATTTGCCCCAGATGGTTTTGCCGCCGGCGCGTTCGAGGGTGACGTGGTAGCCGCGGAAGAACTTCAGGCATTTGTCGCGTGCCCACTTGGTGGCGATGGTGGTGACAATGCCGGTCAGGAAAATGAACAGCAGCGTCCAATAAAACACGGTCGTGGAGGTGGCCGCCTGGCCGAGGAGCAACTGCATGGTGAGTGTTCTATGGCCCCGCCCTCATCGATTCAACCCAGCGCAAAGCCCACGCGGGTCGCGGAAATGCCCGTCATTCCCCAAAGCCGCGAAAACGCCACCGGCCGCGCCGCGTGTAAAATAACGCGGTGCGGCCGGGGCGTGATTCGGGCGTCAAACGGACGCCAAACGCATCCAATGCCTGCTTATCGTAGTGCGCCGATGACGGCGAACAAAATGGCCAAGACCAAGAACACAAACAGCAGGGTCTTACCGAGGCTGGCACTCATCCCAGCCACGCCCTTGGCGCCCAAGGCGTAAGCGATAAGGGCGATGACGAAGAGGACAATTCCGATGGTTAAGAGCGAATTCATTCCTGTCTCGGCCAGCAGGGGGGATACTTTTCCGATGGCTAAAATCGCGGACATAGGGTTCTCCTTTACGAGTTCCTTCCGACTTCCGGGACACGCATCCCGGCCAGTTCCCACGAATCATTGGGTCCGTGGGGACAAGAGAACCACTTATGCAAGGCCCATGCCAGCCGGCCTTTGCATCGGCTGACCCACTAAAGATTAAGGTCCGGTATTTGCCAGCCGGCGGTGCGTTCGTGCCGAACCCGCGGGGATCGAAGCGTCTTGGAGATGCGATGAATCCTTGCGATGCGGGAATCTCGGAAGTCATCGTTTAACTAAAGGGGACAGGTACAGTTATTTGGCGGAGAGTGAACAGGCGCACGGGTGCGGCGCGGGTGGAGACCGGTTCCAGGAGGGTCTCCAGTTGCCACGGGGGGTCGGCCAGCCAAGCGGGAAACAGGTCGCCGGTCTGGCGGCCGGGTTCCCCCAACAGAATCCGCCCGCGATCGGTCAGATGGCGCCGCCAGAACGATTCCAAGTACGGCCACTGGGTCCGCTCATATAGGATGTCGGCGCCGAGGATCAGATCGAACCGCTCGCCGAGGTCGTCGGTCCGCCAATTCAATCGCCGGCACCGAACGCCCGGCGCCCCCGCGGCGGCGTTGAGCGCCGCGAACAACAGGGCATCGGGCTCGAGATCGGCGAACATCACGCTCGCCCCCAGGCGCGACGCCACCGATCCGACCAATCCCATGCCGCATCCCAGGTCCAGCACGCGGCAGCCCCTCACGATCGCCGCATGGCGCGACAACCATTGGCACAACGCCAAGGCGCTGTCCCACAGTTCCGCCCAATAGGGCAAATGCAGCACGTCGCCATCGCGGCGTTCCCCGGTGGTTTTCTCCCGGCGGTCCTCGGCCTCGGCGACCTGATCGAGCACGCGGTCGGGATCGGCCACGCGGACGAAATCGAACCGCATCGACCCGAAGTCCATCGGTTGGACGCGGGTTTGATATCGCCGGTGGATGCGATGCAGGAGCCGCGCGCGTCTTGGCGAATCCTCGTCCATGAGCGCGGTCAACTTTCCGGCCGTTCCAACGCCGCCGGCGCCGGCGGGGCCGACCGTCCCGACAATGCCGCGACGATCCGCTCGACGTGGATGTGACAATTCTCGATGAACACGCGGTATTTCTCCTGCGTTCCCCCGACCACCGTGCCGCAGACGTAAATGCCCGCCACGCTCGTCCGCATCGTCGCCGGATCGAACCGCGGCACGTTGCCGGGTTGGCTCAATTCGACCCCCGCGAGCCGGCACAGCCCCATATCCGCCTCGTAGCCGATCAGCGACAGCACGAAATCCGCCGGCACATCGTCGGTCGATCCGTCGGATCGTCGGATCGTCACGCGGTCCGGTCCGATGGCGACGACATGGGCGCCGAAACGGGCGTAGATCGCGCCGCTTTTCAGCAGCCCCTCGATCTCCGGCGCCAGCCAATACTTGATGCTCGCCGCGTCGAGCTTTTCGGCCCGATGCACCAGCGTCACCTTCGCTCCGGCGTGATGGCAGCGCAACATCGCCTCGACCGCCGAGTTGCCCCCGCCGATCACCAGCAGGCGCTTGCGGAAGTAGGTGTGGGGATCCTGGAAATACGCGCTCACGTGCGGCAGGTCCTCGCCGGGAATGCCCAGCCGCCGCGGCACGGCCGTCCCGCCGGTGGCCAGCACGACGTTCGGCGTCCGCGTGGTGCGCTCGCCGCCGGGCGGTGCGGTGGTGACGACGAACCCCTCCCCGTCGCGCTGGATGTTCGTCACCGGCTCATACGTTCGGATATCGAGATCGAACAGATCGACCACGCCGCGCAGATACGCCAGATACTGCTCCCGCGTCGATTTGGTCTGGTCCGGCGAATGCAGCGGCACGCCCGCGATGGCGATGCGATCATTGGACGAGAAAAACCGCGTCTGCGGCGCGAACCACGAGATCGTGTATCCGACCTGTTTGGCGTCGAAATGGACATGCGACAGCCCGGTCCGCTTGAGCGCGACGGCCAACTCGATCCCGATCGGTCCGGCCCCGATGATGGCGATGTCGAAGTCGTACACGTCCCCACTATACGGACAACCGCGGCCCCTTGTCAGCCGCCCGCGACGAAATCGAGACCCGCGTCATCGCCCGCGCGGACGCCCTTGGTTGTTGTGCACAAGTCCGTCGCCGTCGTCAATCCCTTGTCGCGATCTCCGCCCCGGCCCAGTCCAGGAAGGCGCCACCGGGCGAAGGGGAGTTTGGAAGTCGTGAAAACCGCCGTTGAGCGCCGGCATCGTCGGCTTTGATTGGAAAGGCGGGGGCGAGGCGCCCCCGCGACATGAGAACGACGGCGGCTAGCCGGTGAATTATGTGGAACAACGAGGCTGACGCCAGGGCGTTGGCGAGTTGCGAGTTGAGTTGCGCGTCAAGAGCGACCGGCCAAAGGTTCTTCTCCGCCTACCGCCTTCCGCCTTCCGCCTACTGCGTGGGGTTTGCGAATCAAACCAATGACCAATGACCCATGACCAAGGACTCTCTGCGCCGCTCTCCCTCAATGCCGAAAATGCCGGCGCCCGGTGAAGACCATCGTTCCCCCCGCGGCGTCCACGGCGTCGATGCTCAGTTGATCCTTGAGACTGCCGCCGGGCTGGATGATGGCGCGGATGCCGGCGTCCAACAAAACCTGCGGGCCGTCGGGGAACGGGAAAAAGGCGTCCGATCCGGCGGCCGATCCCGACGCCCGGTCGCCGGCCTTGGCCACCGCGATCCGGCAGGCGTTCACCCGGTCCTGCTGACCGGCGCCCGAGCCGACCATCGCCGAATCCCGCGCCAAGGCCACCGCGTTGGACTTGACATGCTTGCACGCCACCCACGCGAATCGCAGGTCGGTCCACTCGGCGTCGGTGGGTTTCCGTTTCGTGGCCACCTTCCACGCCGACTCATCGGGCTGCGGCACATCGCGCTGCTGCACCAGCAATCCCCCGACGATCCGGTGCCAGTGCGTTTCGCGCCGGTCGATCGTCCCCATCGCCCCGACCGCGAGGATGCGGGTGTTTTTCCATCGCGATCGCAGCAGTTCCAACGCATCGGCGTCGAACGACGGCGCCACGATCACGTCCAACACCACCTTCACCGCCGTGATCGCCTCGGCCGCCGCGAGGTCCACCGCGCGGTTCAGCGCCACGATCCCCCCGAACGCCGCCAGCGGATCCCCCGCGAACGCCCGCGCGAACGCCGTCGGTGAATCGTCGGCCACCGCGTACCCGCACGGCGTGGCGTGCTTGACGATGCACGCCGCCGGCCGCTCGAACTCCTTCACCGCCGACAACGCCCCGTCGGCGTCGAACAAGTTGATGTAGCTCAGTTCCTTGCCATGCAACTGCTCGGCGAACGCCACCGACGCCTCGGTCGGTTTGCCCGCGACATACAACGCCCCGCGCTGGTGGGGGTTCTCGCCGTATCGCAGCACCGCCTTGCGCGACAAGGACAACGCCAGCGTCTGCGGCAGCGTCGCATCGGCGTCGCCCGCGCTGTCCGCGTCGCCCGCGTCGCCCGCGCCGTCCGCGCCGTCCGCCGCGCCCCCATCGCACACTTTGCCCATGTACCCCGCGATCATCGCATCGTACTTCGCCGTATGGTCGAACGCCGCCCGCGCCAGCTCCAATCGCAGCGCCGCCGACGCCCGCCCGCCGTTGGCCCGCAGGTCCGCCAGCACCACGTCATATTGATCGGCGTCGGTGACGACGGTGACGGAGCGGTGGTTCTTGGCCGCCGAACGGATCATGCTCGGCCCGCCGATGTCGATGTTCTCGATGGCCTCGGCGAAGCCCACCCCCGGCTTGGCGACGGTCGTGGCGAACGGATAGAGGTTGACGCACACCAAGTCGATGGCCTCGATGCCGTGCGCCTTCATCGACGCGACATGTCCCGGATCATCGCGCAAGGCCAGCAGCCCGCCGTGCACCTTGGGGTGCAGCGTCTTGACCCGCCCATCCATCATCTCCGGGAACCCCGTCAGGTCCGACACATCGCGGACCTCCAGCCCCAGTCCCCGCAGGAACCGCGCCGTCCCCCCCGTGCTGATCAACTTCGCCCCGAACTCCGCCACCAGCGCCCGCGCGAAACTGTCCAATCCAGTCTTATCCGAAACGCTAAGGAGGGCATTGAATGGCATGGGAACCTTGGGAAAGTAGGCGGAAGTCAGTAGGCGGTAGGCGGAAAAAAATGGCTCGCCCCCGCATCCGCAAGACGTCCGGGGTCCCAAACGCGGGCAATATAGCGTCCCCACTCCCCTCCGCCTACCTTCCTTCCGCCTACCGCCTACTTCCTCTCCGCCTACTGCTTCCTATACGCCTGTATCTGCTCGTCGGTCAGGATCGAGCGGATCACGGCGATGCGGGCGTCGAAGTCGGTGCGGGTCGGTTCCAAACTGGTCCGCGACACCTCCCGCAGCACGTTGGTGACGGTCTCGGCGGCCTTTTCCTTGCCGCCGACCTCGGCGGCATGATACGCCGCCCACGCCTCGGCCAGCTTGGCCTTGTCGGCGTCGGACACCCTCATGTCCAGCGTCGTCGAGACATCGGCCAACTTCTTTTTCTGCTCATCGGTCAGCTTCACATGGTCGGCCATCGCCCGGTCGAATCGCAGCCGATAAAACATCATCCACGTGTCGCGCTGGGCGTCGTTGAGGAACCGCGGATTGTTGTAGGTGTAGGTGAAGCTCGCCGCCTGTCCGGCGGCCTGCACCACCTGCATGATCGAAACCCCCGAGCGCACCTGCCAGCGCTTGCCGGCGCTCGTCGCCGGCAGTTCCCGCACATCCCCGGCAGGCTGGCGGTTGGGACGGTTCTGACCGCGGTTGACGTTGCGGTTCGGCGCCGGATCGACCTGGGCGTCCCCCACGATCACCGGCCCGCTGGCGATGGGCGTGCCGACGTACCACCCGATGAACCACGCCCCGCCACCAAGGCACAGCAGCACGATCAGCACGCTCAGCCAGATCCGCGACGATCGTTTTTCGTTGGGTTCCGTCATATCGATGCCTCCCGCGACCGATTCGCCGCCGCCCGAACCGAAGCATCCTCCCCGGCCCCCGCGAAGTCAACGCTCCCGTGCCGGCGCCGGCTTGGCCTCCTCGGGCAAATCGGTGCGGCCACGGAAATCGGCGATGTCCTGCAATGTCGTGTTCCGCAGGCTCCCCAGATACTGCCCGCTGATGGCTTTCCACGTCTCGTGCAGCGGGCAGGCGACCTCGTCATTGCAAAGTCGCTGTCCAAGCACGCACTGCTCGAACTTCTCGACGCGCTCAAGCGGGTCGATCACGTCGAACAGGCTGATGTCCACCATGCGCCGCGCCAGCTTGAACCCCCCGCCAAAACCCTTCTGGCTCTCCAGCACCTTCGCCCGGGCCAGTTGCTGGAGAATCTTGGCTAGATAATTGCTGGGCACCCCGGTGGCGGCGGCGATCTCCTTGACCCCGCTGAAAGGACCTTCGCCCTTGTTCGCCATGTACACCATCGCCCGCAACGCGTATTCACCGGTCTGGGTCAACATTCGGATTGGCCTTTGGAAAAACCTCGTTCGCTCAGGACCAATCCATCCTATTGTCGCATTGCCTCGCCCGCAAGCCTAAACCGGACCCATGCGGTGCGAATCGCGTTTTCCCCGACGACGTGCCCCGCCCTTCAACGCCAATCGCCGAGAGGGGTCTTGCTTTTCCCGCCCCGTCCAATCCGCATCACGGGATCACCGGCGTTCCGGTCCCGCCCGGATCCCACGGGTCCAGCGCGGTGATCGCCTCGGCCGGCAACACGCTGTCCACATGCAAATCCAGATACAGGTAGTTGGACCCCAACTGCACCCCGTGGCGATACAACTCGACCTTGGCGTTGAAGTCCGCCACTTCCATGTAGTAATCCCGCTCCAGTGACTTTTTCTCGCCGGCCACCACGATGTTGCTGGGCCCGCGACCGTTGATGTTCCCCTGGTGGTAGCGGACTTCCCGGTACGCCAAGTGATGGTTCAGCATGTACGAGTGCGCCTCGGCCGGCTCCATGTCGGCCGGGCATCGCATGATCGCCGGAGTGAACGGTTCGGCCGGGAACCCGATCGGATCGTAAACCCCGGAGACGTATGCGGTTGGATCAAACGGCAGAGGATCGGGGGCGTGGACCTTGAAGACCTTCATCGGCCAGCGCTCGTTGGGCGGATAGTTGGTTCCGTAGGTCTCAGGCGGGGTGCCGGTGCTGACGGGGAACATCCATCCCTTGTTGTCGTTCATGTACATGATCAGCTCGGTGCCGATCTGGCGCAAGTTGCTTTTACAGTTGACGTTGCGCGCCTGCGCCTGGGCCCGCTGGACCGCCGGCAGCAAGATGCCGATCAGCACCGAGATGATCCCGATGACCACCAGCAATTCGACCAATGTGAAAGCCAATGTGGATGCCCGAACCCCGGGCGATTGATTCTTTTTCATGATCTCGCGTTTCCTTTCCCACCTTCCGGCGCCCCCGTCTCGTCGCGGACGATCGCGCCGATGGTATAACGGTCGGTCCTCGGTTCTATTACCCGAAGATGTCCCCATTTGTTGACAATATTCGCGGCAAAATCACCTCGAGCGCCGCCCCGGCGACCGCGGCGGGGCTGTCGGGCGGGCTGCTGTATGCCATAACACTCGGCGGAACCTATGTTTACGACGACATCCCCTTCATCCTGCACGACGCCCGTCTTCATAACCCCATCACCTGGGGTCGGCTTTGGATCGAGCCGTATCACCAAGGCGTGGACATCCTATACCGCCCGCTGACGCAACTTTCGTTCGCCCTGCAATACGCCATTCATGCCGACCGGGTTTGGATGTTTCACGCCGTCAACGTGATTTTGCACATGGCGGTCTGCGCCTTGGTGGCCGAAATCGCCCGTCGGATGGGGGGAATCAAGGTGGCGTGGGTCGCGGGATTGCTCTTCGCGGCCCATCCGGTCCACGTCGAGGCGGTGGCGAACCTCGTCGGACGATCCGAACTTTTATGCGCCATCGGGATGCTCGGCGCCATCCTGCTGTGGATCACCCCCGGTTTGTCGTCAATGCGGGTGGCCGGTATCGTGGCCTGTTTCGCAGTGTCGGTGCTGTCGAAGGAACAGGGCTTGGTGCTACCGGTAGTGTTGCTGGCCCTGTGGCCCTACCGGCGATGGGGGAGTTGCGGCGATGGCGGGCGGTGGCCGTACCCGCTTGATGAACCGCCGCCGTCCGGGCGGGTTCCGATTCGGATGCGTCAGGGGCGCGATGGCGTGCCGGCCCTGCTCGGCGAACCAGCGCCGTCATCACAGGATCCGATTCGGATGCGCCCGGGACGCGATGGGTTGCCGGCCCCGCTCGGCGAACCGGCGCTGTGGGGGCGGGTTCCACATCGGATGCGCCAGGGGCGCGAGCGGTCGCTGGCCCAACTTGCGATCGCGGTGGTGCTGCTCGGCGCCGCCGGCTACGTCGCGTGGCGTGAGGGTCATCCGCCCATCCGGCTGTCTTGGGACTCATCGGAACTGACGGTCTGGACCAACGCCACCGTGGAATCCACTGGTTTGGCTAGATGGAAAATCGTCGCCGACATCGCCGGGCGATATGTTCGGCTCCTCGTTTGGCCCAGCGAGCTGCGACTGGATTACAACGGGTCGGTCATTTCGTCGTACGATCCGACGATGAACGGGTGGGCTGGCGTCGGCATCGCCGCGTGGATCGTCGGCGCCGTCGGTCTGGCGAGGTCGGCGTGGCGACGGAAATGGACCGTGTTCGGACTGCTGATGGGTTTGGCCGCAACCTATGGGGTGGTGTCCAACGCCGCGGTTCCCATCGGCACGACGATGGCCGAGCGGCTGATGTATCTGCCGTCGGCGTTTTTGCTCATTTTGATCGGATGGACCGTCCGCCGAATGCCCGCCCGGTGGGGGGTCGTTCCCCTGACCGTTCTCGTGGTTCTCGGCGGATATAAAACCATATCTTATGCCCATTTATGGAACAACCCCGAGGCGTTGGCGCGGGACTTCAGCGCCCGCGAACCCGGCTCCGGGCGCGGGGCGACGCTGCTGGCCCAGGAACTGCTGCGACAAGGCCGACCCGACGAGGCCGACGCGGTGCTGACGGCGGCGATGGCGAGTCATCCCGAGGACATGGAACTGTCGATCCGCCATGCCCGCACCGCCGCCGGGGCCGGGCGATTCGACGCGGCCTTGGCGATCCTCGACCGCGCCCAGACCGTCGAAATCGCCCGGCAAAAACGCCTCGGTCTCGACCGCCTGCGCAACCTCCAGACCCTGCAAGACTTGCGCGCCCTCATCGGCGATGCCCGCGCGGCCGACCGGTCCCACTGAAAAAAGAAAAAAACGGGGTCGAGGCGACCCCGCGACAAGAGAGGAGGCGGGTGAACCTCCTGTGGCCTCTGCGGCGTGCCCTCAATCATCGCGAGGCCGACGCGTGGCCGACGCGATCCCGCTCCGCCGCCGCGCATTCATGTCACGGGGCCGCCCGACCTCGCTTTCCCGCGCGCCAGCGGCGCATTCATGTCACGGGCCGCCCCGGCCCCGCTTTTTCACCTTATAAATGTTCATCGGAAGGTTCCGCTCGGTCGAAATCATTCCCCGTCGTCGTCGGATCGAGACCCCGCCGGGGAAATCCATCCGCGCTGGGGCGGCGGCGTCGTCGCGCATCGTCATCAGCCGCGCGATCACCGGCGGCGGCAATCCATCCGCCGGGCATCCCCGTTCGATCAGCCATCGCGACATCGCCGCGCGGCGGAGGATCGCCGGCCATCCATCCAAGGCCCCGACGGGGAATGAGTCATCCAACTTCGGCTGATGGTCGCCGATCCACTCGGCCAGCGCCCGGGCCGCGGCGCCGAGTTCCAACAAGGCGGTCGTTATTTCAGGACGGTCGCTCAGCCATCGCCGCAGCCGATTGCGGGCATAGCGGGGCGATTGATTGGATGCATCCTCGCGCCATGCTTGGTTGATTTCGCACAGATACGTCCGCAAGGCCGACGCCCGGAACTCCAGCAGCGGTCGCACGATCCGCACCCCCCCCACCGTCGCGTCGGGCGCCATGCCGATCAATCCGCCCGGCCCGGAGCCGCGGAGCAGGCGCTGGGCGAGGGTCTCGGCCTGATCGTCGGCGTGATGGGCCAGACATATGCCGTCCAAGCCATGCTCCGCGATGACCCGTCGGAACAGCGCCAGCCGCATGGCCCGATACCGGGCCGACGGATTGTTGGGCCAATCGTCGTGCATCGGTTCGATGTCGTTGCGTCGCGCGATCGTGCACGACAGGCCGAGTTGCTCGGCGAGATCCGCGACGAACCGCGCATCCCCATCCGACGCCTCCCCGCGAAGCTGATGATCGAGATGGACGACGTGAAGTGCAGGCTCCCCGCGCGTATGCAGCAGCCTGAGCAGCGCCACCGAATCGGCGCCGCCGGAGACGGCGACGGCGTAGCGGCCGGGGGGAAGATTGGCGGTGGGGACCATGTCGGGATGATACCGCCGTCCGCCCCGGCGTCGGCGCGACGTTGGCGCGGCGTCGGCGCGGCGTTGGCGCGACGTTGGCGCGACGTTGGCGCGATGTCGCCGGCGCCCGATGCGGCGTGAATCCATCTTCATGCCGCCCAGGATGAAAACCGGTGGCGTGCCCCTTACCTTCGGTGGGCGCCCATGTTGGCCCGATTCGGCATTCCCAAGAGGACAAACCAATCGGCATTGTCGCGCCGATATACCTTGGGTTATACTTTTGATGTGACCCCATCGCGGGCCATCGCCCTCATCCGCGAATGCCTCGACCAGGGGCGGGTGAAGGTGCATCGGCACTTTGTCGAGCGGATGGTCGAGCGCGGACTGTTTTGGCCGGACGTGCTGGCCATCGTCGAGCATCCGAACGGCGCGCGCTGCGATGGGGTCGATTCATTGGGGCGGCCGCGCTGGCTGGTCCGTGGCGACATCGCCCCGGGATTGTCCGCCGAGTTCTTGGCGGTGTTGGACCGCGACGAGCAAGGGCGAATGATCGCCCTGATCACGATTTACTTCGAGGACCGATGAGGATCGCCTCCACCCCGACGTTCGTGCCCCATGCCCTTGGCCTCCCCGACGGGAGCGTGCTGTTCGTGCGCGTTCCGTCCGCCATGACAACGGTGGATCGGGATGGATCCACCAGCTTCACCCCGGACGGCATTCGGTTGCTCGACCGGCTGCGGGCGATGGCGATGGCGACGCCGGCGCGCCCCACGCCGGGGTATATCCGCACGGTGCGCGGCGCGATGAACCTGACGCAGGCCGACTTCGCCGCCGTCTTGGGCTACAGCACCATCAGCGTCAAGAAATGGGAAACCGGCGCCGCCCGACCGGGGACCGAGGCGGTCGAACGAATCCGGCGATTGGTGGACCGCGCCGGCCGGCGGGGTGTGGTGATCGGAGCGGAATGAGGCAATCCGGTGAACCGAGATGATCCCGCGCTCCGACGCTGTCCCCGTCACCGATCCTCGATAGGATGATTTCATGCCGCCCACGATTAAAACTAGTTACGTCCCCGTTTTCATCGCCGCGGCGCTGGGGGCGGGGTGGGCGGGCGCGGCGGATCCGACCATGGACTGGCTGATGGGGCGGGCCGCCACCGCGCCGACGACGCGGGCGGCCGACGACGCGGCGCCGACCAGTCGGCCGGCGGAGGTGCTTGTCGAACCGCGGCGAATCGACGGGCGCGTCGGGCGGGTGATCCTGAGCGACGGGACCGAGATCGTCGGCGTCGTCACCACCACTCCCGGCAAGCCGATCCGGCTGTGGGATGAGGCCGAGACGAGTTACAAGGATGTGCCGCTGAACCTGATCGCGTCGATGGGCGCCCGGATGCTGTGGGAGCGGCTCCAGCCGGAATGGCATTTCATCGACTCCGGCAGCGACATCAAGGAATACACCGGCAAGTTTTATCCCGCCCGCGAATTGACCTATGAACTGACGCTGGTGAACAGGCAAACGCTCACCGGGGGCGTGGTGGCGCCATTGTATGTGGAGACCGACGCCGGCAAG
>JBBSAF010000042.1:0-12867 GCA_038252525.1 Tepidisphaerales bacterium | reverse complement strand
TCCCCCGTCACCTGCCGCGCCACGCTCGCCACCGCCGACGCCACCTCCCCCTTCGCCGCCTCCACCGCCGCCTCGTCCTCCCCGTCGGTCTTCTCCTCCAAATCCGTGTCGCTCTTGATGTTCAAGGGCTGCGACAGCTTCGACCCGTCCCGGTACAGCGCGTTGGCCTTCAATCCCAACCGCCATGACAACGCGTAGCTCTCCTTGATCTGCTCCACCGTCGCCTCGTGCGGCAGGTTGATCGTCTTGCTGATCGCGCCGCTGATGAACGGCTGCGCCGCCGCCATCATGCGAATGTGCCCCTCCACCGCGATGAACCGCTTGCCGGTCTTCCCGCACTTGTTGGCCGTGTCGAACACCGACTGGTGCACCGCCTTCAGGTGCGGCGCCCCCTCGATGCACCCGCGCCCGCAGATCACGTCGTTGGCCTCGTTGATCTGCCGATTGGTGAATCCCAAATGGCTCAGCAAATTGAACTTCGCCGCCTTCCACACGTGCTCGTCGATTCCCAGCCGACGCATCGTCGCCTCCCCCAGCGTCCACGGACTGAACGCGAACGACAGCTCGAACACCCCCGGCAGCGACCGCTCGACCTTCTCCAGCTCCTCGCCCGTCAGCCCCGCCATCTTCAATCGGTCGAAGTTGACGTGCGGCGCCCCGTGCAGGCTCAGCGTCCCCATCACATGCTTCAACATGTCGCTGAGCTCGCCCTCCCCGTACCCCAGGTTCCGCAGCGCCGGCGCCAGCGACTGGTTGGCGATCTTGAAATACCCGCCCCCGGCCAACTTCTTGAACTTCACCAACGCGAAATCCGGCTCCACCCCCGTCGTGTCGCAATCCATCAGCAGCCCGATCGTCCCCGTCGGCGCGATCACCGTCGTCTGCGCGTTGCGATACCCGTTTTTCTCCCCGGCCTTCATCGCCCGGTCCCAACATTCCCGCGCCGCCGCCAGCATCTGCTTCGACGCCAGCGCGTCGGCGTCGCCGAACTGCCCGGCGTCCAGACCCACCGGGGGAATGTCGAGCTTCTCATAATCCCCCATCGCCTTCCGCGCCGATTCGTCGCTCGCCACATCGTACGCCGCCCGCCGATGGTTGCGGATCACCCGCAACATCTCCTCGCGGTTGTCGCCGTACCCCGGAAACGGCGACAGCTCCGCCGCCATCTCCGCGCTGGTCGAGTAGCTCTCGCCGGTCAGGATCGCCGTCAACGCCGCGCAGATCGCCCGACCCTTCTCGCTGTCATACGCGATCCCCGCCTGCATCAACATCGCCCCGAGGTTGGCGTACCCCAGCCCCAGCGTGCGATACCGATAGCTGAGCTTGGCGATCTCCTCGGAGGGAAACGACGCCATCAGCACCGAAATCTCCAGCACGATCGTCCACAGCCGGATCGCGTGCCGATACGACTCGATGTCGAACCGCCGCGCCTCGCCGTCGAAGAACGTCAGCACGTTCAGGCTCGCCAGATTGCACGCGGTGTCGTCCAGGAACATGTATTCCGAGCAGTTGTGCACCACCAGCCCGTTGGCGATGAACGACGCCGTCGCCGGCTCCGTCAGATCGAACACCTGCCGACGCCCCACACCCGTCAGCGATGCGAACCGGTCGTACCGCTGACCCCCCTCCCCCCCGCCCGACCCCTCGGCCAATTCCGCCAACCGCTCGGCCTTGGACCCGCCCAAAAGCCCGATGTGGCGTTGGAAGATGCGGAGACTGCCCGGATCGATACGCAAGCCGTGGCGCGGTGTATTTGCGTCGCCACCTCCGTGTAGAGGCCCGGACTCCGTCCGGTGATCGGGCAGATCCCCGCCAGCGCTGGCTCCGCCATCGCCCATTGAATGCACTGTCGAATGAATCCCGAATCCCCCCAGCAGCAGTTGCACATCCTCCAATAGCCCCGCGCTGCCGCAGACCAGCTCCATCGTCCCCCGCGTGAACGTCCCATCGGCCGTGAACAGCGCCGCCAAGAGCTGCTTCTGCGCCGCCCATCCCGCCGTGAACGCCTCATCCCCCAGCCGTCGCCGCGACCCCGCGCACCGCACATACGCCCGCAGCCGGTTGATGAGCCGACGGTTGCACAGCGTCGCCGTCATCGTCGCCCGGTCGGCCGTGATGTCCGTCACATCCACCATCGCCTGATCCACGTAATCATCCGTGTACGGCCGCTGCGCCCACGTCTCCCCCACATACCGCGCGAACTCCTCGGCCAACCCCGGTTCCTCCAAACACGCCGACGGGTGCACCGCCGCGGTCTCCCCGTTGGCCTCGCTCAAGAGCAACCCCAGCAGTTGGAACAGCCGCGGATCGTTCGGCTCCCCGATCTCCTCCGCCACCGCCACCGCCGCCGGCAGGCGCAGCTCGTCGGCCACCGTCAGGTTCCGCGCCTCCACCCACCCGCGCCGCCGCGTCCAAACCTTGTGATCCCCCGTCAGGTGCAGCCGCCGTCCGCCCGCCGTCCGCAGCTCGAACACTTCATTGGTCCCCGTCGGAAACGCCCCCTCCGTCCCGTGGATCTCCGTCCCCGCCACGTTCGTGATGACCCGCGCCGGCAGCAGGATCATCTGATCGATCCGACGCCACACCCCGCCCGGCGTCAGCACCCGCGTGTCCCCCGTCACGCACGGGTTGGACGCGTTGATCCGACCCGACCGAGGACACGTGTGCCACTGGTTGATCGTGTCGTCATACTGCACCCCCGGATCCGCGCACCGCCACGCCGCCACCGCGATCTGCTCCCACAAGTCCCGCGCCTTGACCGTCTTGGCCACCTTCCCGTTGGTCCGAAACGTCAATTTCCAGTCCCCGTCGGCCTCGATCGCCCGGAAAAACCGATTCGGTATCCGCACCGAGTTGTTCGAGTTCTGACCGCTCACCGTGTGATACGCCTCCCCGTTGAAGTCATAGTCCAGCTTCAACCCCAACTTCTCGGCCATCGCCCGCTGATCCGCCGCCAAATGCTTGATCCCCTCGGCCATCGCCGCCACCTTCAGCTCCTCGCGCACCTTCCAATTGACGAAATCCTCGATGTCCGGGTGATCCAGGTCCAGGCAGACCATCTTCGCCGCCCGCCGCGTCGTCCCCCCGCTCTTGATCGCCCCCGCCGCCCGGTCCCCGATCTTCAGGAAACTCATCAACCCCGAGCTCTTCCCCCCTCCCGACAGCCGCTCATGCTCCCCCCGCAGCCGCGAGAAGTTCGACCCCGTCCCGCTGCCATACTTGAACAACCGCGCCTCCCGCGTCCACAAATCCATGATCCCCCCCGCATTCACCAAATCATCGCTCACCGACTGGATGAAGCACGCGTGCGGCTGCGGATGCGTGTACGCGTCCGACGCCTCCTTCAATTGCCCCGTCGTCGGATCGCAATAAAAATGCCCCTGGCTCGGGCCGGTGATCCCGTAGGCATGGTTCAGCCCCGTGTTGAACCACTGCGGGCTGTTGGGCGCGCACATCTGGTGCAGCAGCATGTGCGCCAGTTCATCGTGGAATGCCTGGGCATCCTCCGCCGAATCGAAATACCCATGCGTCTCCCCCCAATGCCGCCAGCATCCCGCCAACCGCCCGATCACCTGCCGCGCCGACCGCTCCGGCCCGGTCGCCACGCTCCCATCGTCGTTCCGCAACACCTCCCCGCGCTCGTCGGTCTGCGGCACCCCCGCCTTGCGGAAATATTTGCTCACCATGATGTCCGTCGCCAACTGCGACCACGATGCCGGAACCTCCGCATCGGTCATCTCGAACACCACGCTCCCATCCGGATTCGAGATCCGGCTCGTCCGCCGGGCGTACTCCACCGTCGTAAAAACATCCCGACCGGCCTGCGTGAATCGGCGCGTGATTTTCATGGAATTATTTCCTTCTCAACCCGTGATGATGAGCGGTTTGCCGCTACGACAAAAAGGCGGCGCCGCGCGGCTTCCCCGCGACTCCACCACCCCCTGTATCCCGGCCCCGCAACAACGTACTCCGCCTCCGCCAACGTCCTCCCCACCCACCGCCAACTCCCCACTCCCCACTGACAACCGACAACTGCCAGTTGACAACTGCCCAACAATCAGTCCACCTTCGGCAGCGTCAACCCCGCCTGATCCTGATACTTGCCCTTCTTGTCCGCGTAACTCACCGCGCACACCCGGTCGGCTTTCAAGAACAGCAGCTGCGCGATCCCTTCGTTGGCGTAAATCTTCGCCGGCAAAGGAGTTGTGTTGCTGATCTCCAGCGTGATCCGACCCCGCCACTCCGGCTCGATCGGCGTCACATTGACGATGATCCCGCACCGCGCATAAGTGCTTTTGCCAACGCAAATCGCCAGACAATCCCGCGGCATCGACACCACCTCCACCGTCTCGCACAGCGCGAAACTGTTCGGCGGAATCAGCACGTAATCCTTACCCTCGGCCTCGCAATCAATGGTCACGAACGATCGCTCGCTGAACCGCTTGGGATCCACGATCTCGCTGTTCACGTTCGTGAACACCTTGAACACCGGCCCGACCCGCAGGTCGTAGCCATAACTGCTCACGCCATAACTGATTTTGCCGGCTCGCTTCAAGTTGTCCGCGAACGGCTCGATGCCGATCAACTCCCGAATCTGCGTGTCACACAGGATCGCCATGGCCTCTTCCAATCCATCTGTTTCGTCCACCACCCCGCCCCAAGCGCGCAAACTCCATCTCCGCGCGCCCGGCCCGGTCGGCGACAACTCTGTCAATTTCCTTCGCTCATCCCAAGCGAAATGGTCTGTTTTCCATTGCAACCGCGATGCCGATCCAAACCGCTGCCGGATCCAATCGACGCCACCGTCGCGTTGGGCAATATACACCACATCTTGTGTCGGTCAACGAAAATTTCACAACAGGTCGTGCATATCCCCCTTCATCCGTCCTTAACGCTTTGCCCATCGGAGGTTACAATTTACCCACTCCCGCCCGATCGTCCGCGCCATGGTTTCCCCCGCCGCAGGTTATCCACAAACCGCCCCCCCGCACCGTGTAAATCCCGCTCCCCATCCCCACCCTCCCCGACAAATCGCCTCTCCCAAACCCGTCAAATCGTCCGACAACACCAGAACGACCCAAACGGGGACGTAAATAGGTTTCATCGTTCGGGGTTCGGTGACACCACGGCCAAGGTGTGCCCCGCACGCAGCGGAAACCGCATCGCGCTCGGCCGACCGTCGGGGAAGCACTGCAAGCCCGTGGCGGCGTCGGGAACCCCAAACCAAACGGGAAGCGACATCGCGCCGAACGGGTGGAGGATCGTCGTGTCCGACCGCGCCGTGTAATACCTCCAAGCGACCTCGCCGACCTCCCGCCGCAGCGCGAACACCGCGGGCATGCGCGATCGCCACACGCCGAATGCGACGCCACCCGCAATGCACAGCATCAGCACGGCCCACATCGCGCAAGACCCGAAAGGGGACGTGGCTGCTCTTGCTCGACCCTGGTCTGAACACTCTTTTTGACTGCACCCTAAGCCGAGGAACGCGTTCAGGGCGCTGGAAAAACGGAAGCGGCCGGCGCGCGGCGTTGCTTCTCCGAGGGTCGGCACAGCGTGCCCACGTCCCCTTTTCATATCCCACAGGGTCGTCCAGAGAACCAAAACGGCCAACGCGACCGCCGCCAGCCCGACGCGCAGGCGCACCGCCGTCGCCCAATCGGGATTCCACCCGGCCACGGCATCGTACGCGCCGGGATTGGCCCGGCCGACCAGGGGGAGCGCCCGCCGATCCAGACGCGTCGAGCCGCCCAGCCACACGGTGGCGCCGTTGAGACGGAATCGGGCGATGGTCTCGGGTCCGAGACGCGCCGCGGTCGTCGGGTCCACATGCAGTTCATCCAGGGTTTGCCAGGCCGCGGGATCGGAATGGATCAACTCGTCGGGGTCGATGCGCAGGAGGATCGCTCGAGGCCCCGCCGGCGGGGGGGCCTCGGTGGTGAACGCGATCAATGATTCCGCGCCCTCGAGCGGATGCGCGACCAAGCGGGCCGGATCGGGGGACGATTCCACGGGCCGCGACCGCGGGGGAGCGGGGGTGGCGGCAGCGGGGGTGGCGAGCGGGGAGGTGGAATCGATCGCGTCGTACACCAACCAAGGCACGATCACATCGAGCGCGCCCGACGCCGGCGTCAAGGTCGTGGCCAAGGCATGCGGGTCGGCCAGCGTGAGGGTCCGGGGGGGGGCGCCCGCCCGCAAATGGACCGGCATGTATCGCCCTGGATGGTAATAGCCCCGCAGGGGAAACGTGACGGTGACACCGGCCGACGCCCGATCGGCGGCGCCCGCGATGCCCGCGATCCCGAGGTCAACCTCGGCGCCGCGATCCGCGACGGCGGGCTTCGCGGCGACGGCGCCCGATTCGATGGCGCCCGATTCGATGGCGCCCGATGCCACGGCGCCCGATGCCACGGCGCCGGATACGCCGGCGCCCGATGCGATGGCGCCCGATGCCACGGCGCCCGATGCCACGGCGCCCGATGCGCCAACGTCGTTGGCGGTTCGCGGCGTTCGCGGGGACGGCGCGGCGATGGCGAGCAGCGGCGCCCACACGACGATCGTCGCCAAAAACCGCATCGCTCACATCCGCAGTTGCATCGCCGCCCGCAACACCTCCGCCACGCTCCACGCCTGCGCCGGGCAGCCGACGGCACGGTGCGGGGGCCGGGCCTCGAAAATCTCGGCGATCTGGTTCAACGTCGTGTCGGTCATCGTCTCCACCAGCGGCTGCAGCCAGGCGCGCCCCTGCGCGATGGATTCCGGCGAACGGCGGTTCACCTTCAGATGGGCATCGATGAACGATCCCATCGGCCATGCCCAAATCGTGCCGTTGTGATACGCCTCGTCGCGCTGACGCTGGGGACCGTGATACAGCGGATGAAAGTTGGGATCCGATGGGCCCAGCGTTCGCAATCCCATCGGCGTCAGCAGTTCGCGCCGCACCACCTCCACGACGGCCCGCTGCTGGGCGTCGTCCAGCGGGCTGTTCGGCAGCCCCACCGCGAAAATCTGGTTGGGACGCACGGCGGTGTCGCGCCGATCGCCATCCACCACATCCGCCAACCCCCGGAACGGACTGATCCAAAACGTCTTGCGGAAACTCTCGGCCACGCGGTCGGCCAAGTCGTTGTCGCCCATCAATCGCAGGGCGTGGTGCCACAAGGCGTTGATCTCGACGGCCTTGCCCTGCCGGGGCGTGAAGACCACGCCGCCGCATTTGGCGTCCATCCACGTCAACTGCGTGGTGGCGTCGCCCTGGATGATGAGACCGTCGGATTCATCCATGTGGATGTTATAGCGCGTGCCGCGCCGGTAGCCGTCGATGATGCCCTGGCAGGCCGGGCGCAGGACCGAATGGTGGGTGGGTTCGTCGCCGGTGATTCGCCGGTATTCGTGGACGGCGTGGATGAACCAGAGGCTGGCGTCGACGGTGTTGTAGCTCGGCTCGTTGGTGTAGTCGTCGAAACGGTTGGGGATCATCCCCTCGCTGACGTACTGGGCGAATAGCGTCAGCACGTGTTTGGCGGCCTCGAATCGCCCGGTGCACAGCAGCAGCCCCGGCAGCGCGATCATGGTGTCGCGCCCCCAGTCGGCGAACCACGGATAACCGGCGAGGATGGTGGCGCCCACCGACCCGTCGGGAGCGCTGCGGGCGACCACGAAATCCGCCGCCGCGTGCAGCAGGCGCCGCACCGCCGGCGACGGGTCGGATCGGGGATCGTTGAGCGGCCGGGTGAAGTCCGGCCGGGCCGACAGCTCGCCGTCGAAATCGAGCGCGGGCGTCGCTTCGAGGGCGAACCACACGGTGATCGTGGTCGGTCCGTCGCACTCGATGACATATCGCCCGGGGTTGAACAGATCCTCGTGGTCATCGAGGCCGCGATCGGTTTCGACCGCATAGGTGTGCCCGTACCACCAGTCGGGTTGGTGCGCGAACGTGCCGCCGTCGGCATGCAGGTGCAGCACCAGCGATTCGTGTGACACGGTGACATGGCGATCGTCGTGATGCACGCCGAAATGCACGCCCTCGGCGTGCCGGGTGGCGTGAAAGTCGCGCAGGCTGACGAACGGCAGCAGTTGCAGCGTGACCGGTCGGCCCGGCGGGGGGGTGACGGTGTACCGCACGGCGGCGAGATTTTTTCCCCAGGCGAGCAACACGTGTTTGACGACGGCGATGCCCTCGACGTCGTAGGTGAAACGGGCCGAGCCATCGAGCTCGAGTCGGCGAAGATATTGGTCGCCGCGCGGGTGGAATCGGCCGTCGAACTGGTTGATGGAGAACTCGAGCGAATGGTCGGGATCGTCCTTGAAGGACAGAATTTCGCCGATGCGGTTGACGGTCATCACGCGCCCGACCGGGGGCAAGGTGGCGGCCACGAGCAGCCCGTGATATCGCCGCGTGTTGCATCCGACGGCGGTGGACCCGGCGAAGGCGCCGATGCCGTTGGTGAGCAGCCATTCCTGTTGGAGGTGGCGTTCGAGCGAATCGCTGAAATCGACGGAGGTCAATGCCATGTCCGCATCCTACCCGCCCCCCGCGCCCCCGACCACCCCGCCAACGCCCCTCCGCCAAATAAATGTACCTGTCCCCTTTATTTAAAGGGGACAGGTACCTTTATTTTGGATTTATTCGTAAATTGTTCAATGGATTGGGGTTGCGAGATAGGGGGCGCCGGGGTCACACCGTCTCAAACCCGCGGCCGCGAGGATCGGCGACGGCCAGAACGATCGCCGACAGCGACGCCGGTCGCCCCGGCCACAGCGCCGCCGACAGTGCGCCGAGCGTCGCGCCGGTGGTGAGCACGTCATCAACCAGCACCAGTCGTTTGCCCTTCACCCATGCCGGGGATTTCAACGCGAACGCGCCGCGAAGGTTGCCCGCCCGCTCGACGGCGCTGTGCAGATGCGTCTGGGTCGGGGTGTCGCGCACGCGCCGAATCGGCCGGATCACCGGAACACCCGCCAACGCCCCGAGCCGCGCGGCGATGACCTCGGCCTGGTTGAATCCCCGCGCGATCCGCCGACGCCAGTGCAGCGGCGTCGGCACCAGGGCATCGACCGATTCCAAGAGGCCAACAACCGCGACATCGCTCATGAGACGCTCGGCCAGATATTCCCCCAAATACCACCGCGCGCCGTACTTCAGTTGATGGATCATCTCGCGCAGCGCCCCGGTGAATCGCCCCAACCGGAGGGTGGTTTTGATTCGCCCGCGCCCCCGCCCCAGGCAGCGCGGGCAGGGGGCGCCCCATGTCGCCAGGGGCGCGCCGCACCCCCGGCAGGCGGCCTCGGATTCGAGCTTCGCCAACGCGATTTGGCAGGCCGGACACAAGAGCGACTCGGTGGATTCGGCGCAGACGGCACAAGTTCGCGGATAGCACAACTCCACGACGGGATCGAGCCAGCGCACGGGGTTCATGGGAACACATTTTACCGGATTGGGACGGGGACCGGCACGGAATTGTCGAAGCCTATGTTCGCGGCCATCGTGGATCGGCGGCCACTCGGGGATCGCGGGGAAAATGCGGGTCGCCGGGGGTGGGTGCGACGTTCGGTGAACGCGCCCAGGCCGTTGCCAGTGATCGGTTGTCGCTTGTCAGTGGTCGCTCGTCAGCGGACGCGGGGAGGACTTTTTGGATTTGCCGAGCAGGTGGTGGAACGCCGGCCAAAGGGCGTACGCGAGCAGACCCAGCCCGAGGGTGATTTGATGCCAGACCAGCAGCAGCAGCAGAAGCGTGAGGACCAGAACCAGTCGGCCCAGCGATCGTTGGCCGCGAAGGTGGCGGTTGACCATGTGGGGGTAGCGGATGTTGGACACCATCAGCAGCCCGGTGGCGAGGGTGACTGCGGGCAGGAGCCAGACGCAGAGGTGGGAGAGGAACGATAGCCCGGAGTTGGCCAGGGTCTGTTGCATGAGGATGAACGCGACGACGGCGCCGCCGGCGCCGGGGCTGGGGAGTCCCAGGAAGCTGAAGTGGTGCTGTTCGCCGTGTTCGTTGGAGACGTTGAAGCGGGCGAGCCGGACGGCGGCGCAGCTCACGAACAGGGCGCCGATGGCCCAGATCAGCCGGGAGAGCGCGGGGTCGATGTCGGGATAATGATATTTGAAAACCTGCAAGGCGATGAAGGCCGGCGCCGCGCCGAAGCTGAGCACGTCGGCGAGGCTGTCGAGCTGCCCGCCGAAGTCGGTGGTGTGTCGGGCGAATCGGGCGAGTCGGCCGTCGAGGGCGTCGAAGATCATGGCCAGGAAAACCAGGTAGCAGGCGACGGAAAAATGGTGTTGGGAAAAAAGTTGCGTGAGTCGGTCGGGGCTGGCGGCGGCCGGCGAGAGGGCCGCGACATACATCGCGCCGAATCCGCACACGGCATTGCCGAGGGTGGCCATCGAGGGCAGGAAATGAACCGAGCGGATGTACGCGCGTCGGCGACGGCGCCGTCGGCGCCGCAGGCGGTGTTCGCGCGTGTGGCGCGGCGCGGGGGCGATGGGATTCGTTGACGATGCCGGCGACGGGGACGACGGGGACGCGGTGGCGTGTGCTGCGGGGGAGGCGGCGCCGGGGGCGATGGGATTCGTTGACGATGCCGGCGACGGGGCCGACGGGGACGACGGGGACGCGGTGGCGTGTGCTGCGGGGGAGGCGGCGCCGGGGGAGGCCAATGCCGGCGCGGGTCGCGCGACCGGGTCCGGCGCATCGTCGCCGGGGATGTTGGCCGGTTCCGGGTTGCTCATGCGGGGGTGCTCCGCGGGGCGATAGGCTCGAAGTCCTCGGCCGAGCCGCCGGCGCCGACCGGCTGCCCGAGCAGGGCGATGACGCTGGCGGCGCCGCGCACGGTTTGCCCGAGTTGCACGCGGATGTCCGGCCTGAGGCGCTGGGGGATCGTCAACTCCGTGCGGCTGCCGAACTTGATCATGCCGATGCGGTCGCCGCGTCGCAGCGAGTCCCCCACGGCCGCGGTGCAGACGATCCGACGGGCGATCAACCCCACGATCTGCTTGACCACCGCGACGGGCTTGTCGCTCACGGGATCGAGCAGCAGCAGCGTGTTCGATTCGTTGTCGCTCGAGGCCTCCCCGTGACGCATCGCGTTGACGAACTTGCCTTTTTTGTAAATGACCTTGGCGACGCGGGCGTCACAGGGCGCGCGGTTGACATGCACGTTGAAGACCGACAGGAAAATCCCCACGCGGACGGCCGGCTCGCCGAGGAGATCGTCGTGGTCGATGTCGGTGATGTCGGAGACCTTGCCGTCGGCTGGGCTGACCATGGCGTTGGCCTCGGGCGGCGGCGGGCGCTGGGGGTCGCGGAAAAAGGCGAACAGAAAAATCAGCACCGGCAGGCAGATGAGGGCGAGAAGCCACGAGATCGACAGGCCCAGGACGGTGGCGACGGCCAGGAGTGCGACCGATCCAATGAGCATTTCGCGGGCGCCGTGGCGGGTGAGGCGGAGCATGGCGTCAAACTAGGACGGACGGGGGAGAGTGTCAATGTGGAAGTAGGCGGAGAGGAGGTAGGCGGTAGGCGGAGAGGAGGGGGGCGGACGGAAAGGGCGCGTTTTTTTGGCGTTACGGAAATGGCGGGGGTTTGGTTTGATTCGGGCATGGAAAGCGAACGCGATGGGACGGCGTCGGCGGGGTTCGCGCGGCGGTGCGCCATGGGGACGGCGATCTTCCTGGGCTTCACCGCCCTGTTCCTGGTGCTCTGGTATGCGACGTATGTGCTACTGCTGATTTTCGCGGGGGTGTTGCTCGCGGTGCTGCTGACCGGGTTGGCCGGAGGATTGACGCGGTGGACGCATTTGCCCGATGGCTGGGCGTTGACGGCGGTGATCCTCGCGCTGGCGGCGATGCTGGGGACGGGGGTCTGGCTCGTCTACCCGTCTGTGTCGGATCAGGTGGGCCAACTGTCCGACAAGCTTCCGGCGGCGTGGGGACATTTCAAACAGCAGCTCGCGGGGCATCCCTGGGGGAAACTCCTGATCGAGCGGGTGTCGCCGGTGGGCGGGGATGGCGGTCGGCCGGCGATCGCGGGGATGAATCCGGGGAATCTATTGGGTCAGACGATGACGGTGATCGTGGCGGCGGTGGTGGTGGGATTCACCGCGATCTTCCTGGCCGTCGAGCCGAGGATGTATACCAACGGCATTCTATTGCTCACGCCCCGAAAACGCCGAAAACACGCGGCATTGGTCCTCCAGGGCATCGGGCACACCCTGCGATGGTGGCTCATCGGACAGGGCATCACCATGGTCGTCATCGGCACGCTCACCGGGCTGGGGCTGTGGTGGATCGGCGTGGAACTCTGGTTCTTGCTCGGGGTGCTGGCGGGACTCTTCAACTTCATCCCCAACTTCGGCCCGCTGGTGAGCTTCATCCCCGCGCTGCTGCTCGCCTTGGTGAACAGCCCGGCCAAGGCGGGCTGGGTGCTCGTGCTGTATGTGTGCGCCCAAAGCTTTGAGGGCTATGTGTTGACGCCGCTCGTCCAGCGCCGAGCGGTGTCGCTGCCCCCGGCGGTGACGATCACGGTCCAGATGTTGATGGGGCTGCTCAGCGGCCCGTTGGGCGTCATGCTGGCGGCGCCACTGACGGCGGCGGGAATGGTGACCGTGCGAATGCTGTATGTCGAGGATGTCCTCGGCGATGAAGTGACCACCCCCGAGGAAGAGGCCCCCGTGCGCGAGGGCGTCGCCGACATGACCCGCGAGGTGGCGACACGCGAGGACCGCACGACCAAGGAGCAGCGCCGCGAAGGGGGGTGAACCGCCCGTTGCCATACCCCTCTCGCCCGCTGCCCCAACCTCCTTGCCCGTTGCCATACCCCTCTCGCCCGCTGCCCCGCCAATTCCTGTAGCTCAGCCGCCCCCGGCTGA
>JBBSAF010000041.1:0-12876 GCA_038252525.1 Tepidisphaerales bacterium | reverse complement strand
GAGGGCAAGGTGTTTTCCGGGACCGTCTCACGGATTTATGACCGGGCCGACGCCGACCGTCGGACCTTCGAGGTCGATGTGACTTTCAACGCCACGTTGACCGAACTCTCCCCCGGCATGACCGGTGAACTCGCCTTCATCCTCGGCGCCAAGGACTCGGCCACCGTGCTGCCCGCCCAAGCCTATCAAAACGGTGCGATTTGGCGGGTGGTCGAGGGTCGTCTCCAACGCCAACCCGTCGAACTGGGGTTGCGCGGCGTCGAGCGAATCGAAATCCTCTCGCCGAAACTCGACGAGGACGCCCAAATCATCATCAGTCCCGTCAACGGCCTATCGGTCGGCCAGCGCGTCCGCACCGAACCGATGGACCCGATCTCCGCCGCCAACATCAACAAACCGGCCGAAAAGCAGCCGTTCAAAGGATTCAATTAAAAGCCAGCGCGATCCCGCAACGCTCGTCGGCACGGTGGCCCCTCCCGCTCTTGCCTTCCCGACGAGCCGCGACCGGGAGGAAGTGGAGCCATTGCGGGAACCCCACCGCTTAGTGACGGGCGCGGCTCGTCGGCGCCGCCCCTTTTTCCCCCTGCCCCCTGCCAACCGACAACTGACAACTGACAACTGACAACTGACAACTTTATTTATTTCGGATAATTCGGCCACTGTTGCCAATCCATTTCCACGCTGGCCGGAATGCCGTTGTATTCCCTCGGGAACACATAGTCCTTCCGCAGCGGATACCCCTCCCAATCGTCGGCCAGCAGGATCCGGCGCAGGTCCGGGTGTCCGTCGAACACGATCCCCAGCAGGTCGAACGCCTCGCGCTCCTGCCAATCCGCCGCCGACCACAAATCGCTCACCGTCGGGACGTTGGGGGCGATTCTCGGGCAAAAAACCTTCACCGCGAGCACATGCCGCAGATCGAAGCTATACAGATCGTAAATGACCGCCATCTTGTCGTCGGCGGCATAGTCCATCCCCGTCAGGCATTGCAGCCAATCCAGTTTCAGCCGCGGATCCCCATGCAGAAACTCCGCGATTTTTCGCCACGAAGCGGCCTGGACATGCACCCGCGGATGCTTGTCCTCGGGAAACGACGCGATCACCGCGTCCCCGAAGGTCTCCCCGATCAACGCCACCATCTCGACGGGACTCATCATTCCCGTAGTATAAGCCCCGGCGCCCCAACCCCAAAGCCGCCGCGAAATCCATGGCAACTTCCCGCGTCAAACGGTGTCCAATCGGATATAATCAACATCCGCCCGCCGGGAGTTCGATGACATCGACGGGCCACCAGGAGAAACCCATGACTTCCCATGCCGTCCGACGCCTGCTCGCCGCCGCCGCTTTCACCGCCCTCGCCGGGTTCGCCCATTCCCCGGCCGATGCCCAATATCGCATCGCCGACGACGGCCACGCCCTCGACGCCAACAACCGCATCGGTTCCGGCGGCTACAACCGCGGCGGCGATGTGCCGTATCGCGTCAGCGGCAACGAGGTCGTCACCGGCAACGTCACCGGTGGGCGCGAGTTTCGCGGCCCGGTCGGGTACACCGATCCCACCGCCTTCCGCGGACCCACCGTGGGCAACTCCTCCGACCGTTTCGTCCGCGATTCCAGCGGCTCGCCCAACTCCTTCGCCCCCACCGCCGATTTGACTCGACCGATGCCCTATTACGGTTCCTCCCGCGCCGCGCCCCCGCCGGCCGGATTCACCCGCGAGGGGTTCAACGGCGGCTACATCCCCGCCCCGGTGGTCGCCAACCGCCAGCCCGGCGACTCCCGGCTGGGTGTGGTCAACAACGCCACCCCCAACGTCACCCCCATGCCCGGCGAACTCTACATGCCCGGCCCGGTCGATCCCTCGACCCAATCGCCCACTTATCTGACCGCCTCGCCGCTCTATGGGGTGCGGCGATGGAGCGTCGATAGCGAATCCGACCGCTATTTCATGTCCAACTTCACCAATTTCGCCCCGCGCGCGAACGGCGAACTGGACGATTCCGCCCTTGATCGCTACCGCCAGGAACTCAATCAAAGCGTCATCCGCCCCGGCGCGTCGGATCAAACCGATCCCAATTCCCCCGATGCCACCAAGGACACCCGCCCCCAACCGCTTACCGACGGGCGCCCCCTCGGCGCCGGACCCGAAAACCCCAACAAGCAGCCCCTGCCCGGTCAATTCAGCAACCCGGCGTACAATCCCACCGCCGACACCGGCCAAGGGCAGCGCAATCGGCTGTTGATCCCGCCGAAGGACCAAAGCACCCAATACGCCGAGTTGCAGCGCCGGCTCGAGCGTTCCAATCAGGACAAGCCGCTCAACGACGCCGAGGCCAATCGGCAGTATCAGGAATTGGCCCGCGCCCAGAAGCAACCGCCCGACAAGGCCGGCGAAAACCCGCTGGCGGAGCGTCCCAAACCCGCCACCCCCGATTCCGGCGCGCCGATGGCGCCCACCGGGCGACCGGCCACCCCGTCCGACCAAGCCCGGCCGGAACATCCCGCTCCGATCATCATCGAGTCCTTGGCCAAGGGAATCGCAGCCAAGGGTTTGGCGACCTTGCTTCAGGATGCCGAATCGCTGATGGGCGAGGGCAAGTTCGCCGCCGCCCTGGACAAATACGACACCGCCCAGCAGGTCGCGCCGAACAACCCGATGATCCTGCTCGGTCGGGCCAACGCCGAGATCGGGGCCGGGTATTACACCCGCGCCGAGTCCCACATCCGCGAAGCCATTTTGACCGATCCGGCGATCTTGGTCGGGCAGTACGATTTGCGCAAGTTCATTGGCGACAAGCGTTTGCAGGATGTCGTGACGGAATTGAAGGAAATCGCCCGCACCGAGCAAACCCAGCCCACGGCGGTCTTCTTGTTGTCATGGATCGCCTACAACACCGGCAGTGCTCGACAGGCCGCCGCGTATCTGGATTTGGCCGAAAAGCGCGTCGGGCGCCCCGATGCCATCTACCGCACCCTGCGCGACGTGTGGCAACTGCCCGCCGCAACCACCGTCCCCACGGAACCGGCGAGCTTCAAATAGGTCGGGACCGGCGATAGGCGGATGGGGCGGGTCCCTGGTTCTTATGCACATCCCTGGTGCAAGCCCGGGGCGCGGGGCGCATTCCCCTGTCGCGTGGGCACCTCGCCCCTGTTGTTATACACAAGACACCGGCCAACCACCGTGGTTTCCACGTCGCGGCGGCGCCTCGCCCTCGCTTTTCCAATTCATGGCGATGAGGATGGCGCTCAAGGGGGGTATTCACAACATCCAAACCCATCTTCGCCCGGTGGTTCCCCCCCGACGGGGCCGAGGCGGCCCCGCGACGGAAGACCGGGTTCATTAAGTTGACAGCATTGGGCGCCTCCCCCGCGTGCGACGGCGCGAATGGCGACCCATGGATGGCGCGTGGTGTCGGTTGAAGTCCCGCCGAGGCCGTCCTCACACCGCCAGTGTCTCGCCCGTAAGCAGGCGATGGGCCTCCAAGTAGCGGTCACGGGTGCCGGCGACGACCTCGGGGGGGAGTTTCGGCGCGGGGGGGGTCTTGTCCCAGGGTTGGGATTCCAAATAGTTGCGGACGAACTGTTTGTCGAAGCTCGGCTGGTCTTGGCCGGGCTTGTATTCATCGGCGGGCCAGAAACGGGAGGAATCAGGGGTCAATACCTCGTCGATGAGGATGACGGTCCCGTCGGGCAGGGTGCCGAACTCGAACTTGGTGTCGGCGATGAGGACCCCGCGGGTGGCGGCGTAGTCGGCGGCGTTGGCGTAGAGCGTCAGCGTTTTTTCCCGCAACAATTCGGCCAAGTCGGGGCCGACGCGACGGGTCATTTCGGCGAAGTCGATGTTGATGTCGTGCCCGGATTCCTCTTTGGTCGCGGGGGTGAAGATCGGCTCGGGCAATTTGTCGCACTGGCGAAGGCCCGACGGCAGTTTGATGCCGCATACGGTTTGCGATTTCTGGTATTCCTTCCAGCCGGACCCCGCGAGATAGCCTCGGGCGACGCATTCGATGGGGACGACGGCGGCCTTCTTGACGTACATCGAGCGCCCGGCGATCTGGTCGGCATAGGGACGGACTTTTTCGGGATATTGCCGCACCTCCGTGGCGATCAGGTGGTTGGGAACCTGGGCGAACTTGGCGAACCAAAACCGGCTGATGGCGGTGAGGATGGCGCCCTTGCCGGGGATGCCGTTGGGCATGACCACGTCGTAAGCGCTGATGCGGTCCGTGGCGACGATGAGCAGTGAATCGCCGAGGTCGTAGACATCGCGGACCTTGCCGCGCCGGACGGGGAAGGGCAATTCGCTGCGCAAAAGGGTTTTTGTGGTCATGGGACGAAACAGTAGGATGGGGGACCGGAAAAGAAAAGTGGTGGCCGAGAAGCGTCGGCCGACCGGGACTGGATAGGCGAGAGGAACAGGGCGATGGCTTCGATCAAACTTCCCGATGGCAGTGTTAAAGAGGTGTCCGACGGATCGACGGTGCTGGATTTGGCCGAGTCGATCGGCAAACGGCTGGCGCTGGCGGCGGTGGCGGCGAAGGTGGATGGCAGGCTGGTTGACCTGACGCATAAGCTCAGTGGTGAGCATGAGTTGCAGATCCTCACCGACCGCGACGCCGAGGGGCTGTTTGTGCTGCGGCATTCGACGGCGCATGTGCTGGCGCAGGCGCTTCGCCGGATTTATGGGCGCGAGGTGCAATACACCATCGGGCCGGTGGTGGACAACGGGTTTTATTACGACGTGATCGTGCCGGAGGGGTTCGCGGAGAAGGATTTGGCGACGGTCGAGGGGGAGATGCGGAAGATCGTGGGGGAGGACCTGGCGTTTTCGCGGTCGGAGGTGGATTGCGATTCGGCCCGGGCGGCGCTGCGGGGAGAGAACCAGCGGTTCAAGGACGGGATCATCGATGAGCTGGAGAAGGCGGGGGAAAAGAGCGTCAGTTTGTATCGGCAGGGGGAGTTCGTGGATTTGTGTCGCGGGCCGCACATTCCCTCGACCGGACGGATCAAGGCGCTGAAGCTGCAAACGATCGCTGGGGCGTATTGGCGCGGGGATGCCAAGAATCAGCAATTGACGCGGATTTACGGGACGGCGTTTTTCGACAAAAAGCAGTTGGATGCGCATCTGGCGATGTTGGAGGAGGCCAAAAAGCGCGACCACCGGGTATTGGGTCCGCAGTTGGGGCTATACACCATCGACGATACGGTCGGGCAGGGGCTGATTTTGTGGAAGCCCAAGGGGTCGGTGATCCGGCAGGAATTGCAGACGTTCATCGGCGAACATCTGCGCCGGCAGGGGTATCACCAGGTGTTCACGCCGCATATCGGGCGGCTGGGGCTGTATCGGACCAGCGGGCATTATCCGTATTACCGCGAGAGCCAGTTCCCGCCGCTGGTGGACCGGGAGTTCGTGGCGAAGTTGGCCGACGAGAACTGCGGGTGCGCGGAGCTGTCCAACCGGATGGAGGCCGGGGAGATCGACGGGTATCTGCTGAAGCCGATGAACTGCCCGATGCATATCAAGATTTACGACTCCGAGCAGCACAGTTATCGGGACATGCCGATCCGGCTGGCGGAGTTCGGGACGGTGTATCGCTGGGAAAAAAGCGGCGAGCTGGGCGGGATGACGCGGGTTCGCGGGTTCACCCAGGACGACGCCCACATTTTCTGCACCGAGGAGCAGGTGGCGGCGGAGGTGCAGGGATGTTTGTCGCTGGTGAAAGTGATTTTCGGCACGTTGGGGTTGACCGATTATCGCGTGCGGGTGGGATTGCGCGACCCGGACTCGGCGAAGTATGTCGGCAAGGCCGAGCAATGGGACAAGGCGGAGGCGGCGTGCAAGGAGGCGGCGTCGACGCTCGGGGTGGCGTTCACCAATGAGCCTGGGGAGGCGGCGTTCTATGGGCCTAAGATCGACTTCGTGGTGCGGGATGTGATCGGGCGGGAGTGGCAGTTGGGGACGGTGCAGGTGGATTATCAACTGCCCGAGCGGTTCGGGCTGTCGTACACCGGCGCTGACAATTCGCCGCATCGGCCGGTGATGATCCATCGGGCGCCGTTCGGGTCGATGGAGCGGTTCATCGGGGTGCTGATCGAGCATTTCGCCGGGGCGTTTCCGCTGTGGCTGGCGCCGGTGCAGGTGGCGGTGCTGAGCATCAGCGAGAAGACGCACGATTACGCGCGGCAGGCGGCCGAGTCGTTGAAGGCGGCTGGGTTGCGGGTGGAGTTGAACGACGGCGCCGAGAAGATCGGGTCGAAGATCCGGGCGGCGACGATGGAGAAGATCCCGTACATGCTCATTTTGGGTGAAAAGGAGCGCGACGCCGGGACGGTGGCGGTGCGGCATCGGACGGCCGGGGACCAGGGGGCGGCGGCGTTGGAGGCGTTCATCGAGCGGATGAGGACCGAGATCGCGGATCGTCGGACGGTCTGACGCGGCGCGGCGACGGCAGGTGTTGAAGCGCCACGGCCAATGTCGACGCCGATGGGCGGGCGGATCGACGGGAGCTTGGAGGCGGCTGAGCCACAGGAATCGCCGGGGGCAACGAGCGACTTATGCATGACAATGGGGCGAGGCGCCCCCTCGACATGAAAATGAGGAAGGTGAGTGAAACGTCCCGCCGGCGCGGCCTTGTCCCGACCCTCACACCAACACGATCTTGAGATCCCCCAGCGCCGCGTTCTGCCGCGCAAGCGAATCGGTCAATTCCTGTTGCGTGGCGATGGTCCGCAGCACCACCGGCTGGCGGGTCTCCTCGCCATAGACGCCCAGCAAGCCGATCGAACGTGCGGCGATGAAGAACGGGGTGGCCTCGGTCTCGGTGGCTTGGCTCAATCGCGTGAGCCGCAGCCCGGCGCGGTTGAGGACGCCGGCGGCCAACGTCGAGTTCAAGAACGCCTCGTTGGCGCCGCCCAGCCCGCGGAGGTTGAGGTTGCGGATCATGGCGGCCGACGCGAAATCCGAGGCCGTCGGCACGGCGGCGGTGATGCCGGCGGTCGGCAGGTTGTCGGTGCGGTTCTGTCGCTGCTGGACGAGCTGGGTCTGGATGGCGTCGGTGTAGGTGTCGGTCAATCCCGCGAGGATGAACGAGTGATACACACCCGCGACGTTGATCATGCCCACGTCGGCGGCGATGCGGAACATGCTTTGGTACAGCCAGTTGGTCAGTCGCAGGTTGCGCAGTGCGGTGACGCCGGGGGCTTGGGGCTGGGTGATCGTCAGCGTGGCGCCGGACATGGCGTAGGCGTTGACGAAGGTGATGGAGTTGGCCGTCAGGTTGCCGCGGATGATGCCCGATCGCAGCCGCGCGATGTTGCCGGTGACGGTTCCCGCGAAATCCTTGTCGAAATCGGCGACGTTGAGGTCGCGGACCGAGCCGTTGATGTTCCACGATCCGCCGACGCTCCCGCGCACGAGCACCGCGCCGAGGCGCTGGACGGTGGGGGTGGCGGCGCCGTTGGCGTCGGCGAGCTGCAGGCCGACATTGAGGTTGCCGCGACTGAAGACGCTGCCGATCCACGGGGCGACGACGAAGTGCCCGGACTGGTCGTTGGTGGTCCAATTCCCGGCCCGCAGCGACACGATCCCGGCGGCCGACGAGCGGATGTCGGAGTTCGCGACGCTGTTGACATTGAA
The DNA here is from genome assembly GCA_038252525.1 of Tepidisphaerales bacterium. Taxonomy (GTDB): domain Bacteria; phylum Planctomycetota; class Phycisphaerae; order Tepidisphaerales; family Tepidisphaeraceae; genus JBBSAF01. Next base: position 5,240 of record JBBSAF010000041.1, on the reverse strand, counting down.
CAGCAGCCCCGGCCCGCCGGCGCCACCGATGGTGACCAGGGCGTGGTCGAGGGTGTTGAGCGACAGTTGCCGCAGGGTGCCGGCGATGCTGATCTGGCCGGAGCGCACGGCGGCGCGGGCGCCGACGATGGCTCCCATGGCGCCGTCGGCGAAGATGCCGCCGAGATTGATGGCGTTGTCCCCGCCGGCGCCGCCGATGAACAGGGCGCTGCCGGCGGTGGCGCCGGTCAGATCCAGCTCCGATAGGCTCACGGCGGATCCGGTGACGACGCCGGTGTTGCCGACGACGCGCAGTTGGAGGTTGTTGCCGCCGAACAGTCCGCTCATGGCCCCGGGGCCGGAGAGCCGCAGTTGCGCCAGGGTGCCATCGCCATCGCGGTAGGTCAGGGATTTCAGGGCGTTGGCCGTCCCCAGACGCAGGCCGCCGACGAAGATGTTGTCGTTGCCGCCGGAGGCGTTGAGCGCGATGGCCGAGCGGTTGGACAACCCCGATGCGGTGATCTCATCGACATGCACGCCGTTGCCGGTGACGGTGTAGGTGGCGCCGTCGGTGGTGAACGCCAGGTTTTGCCCGACGATCTTCATGACCGCCGAACCGCTGCCGGCCAGGGAGACGGTGGCGGTGGTGCCGTCGCCGTCGCGGAACGTCACCGCCCGTTCGGTGGTGTCGCCGAGGGCCACCGTCAGCAGATCGCGTCGGTCGATCGCGCGGGTGACGATCAGGTTCGACGGGACGAAGCCGGCGGTGGCGTTGTAATTGTCGAGCGGGATCTCGTTGAACGTGCCGCCGAAGTTGAAGTTGGGTTTGGCCGCGATTTGATCGACGATCCGCATTCCGTTGCCCAGGGCTTGGCCGAAGGCGGTGAAGCCGCCGTTTTGGTTGTCGAGGTTTTGCGAATTGTCATCGAGGTTGAAGAACCATTCGCTGGTGGCGCTGTTGGGGTCGCCACCCTTCTTGGCCATGGAGATTTTGCCGCGGGTGTTGGAATTGGCGGGGTTGAACTCGTTCGTCACGGGATTGTTTTCGGGGATGTGGCCGTAGGGCGCGGTGGCCGAGTAGCCGCCGCCCTGCGCGACGAATCCGGCCGAGACGCGATGGATCATGGTGTTGTCGTAAGCCCCGGAGTTGGCATAGGTGAGGAAGTTGGCGACCGTTTGCGGTGTGAGGGTGTCGAAGAGCTCGACATCGAACGCCCCGGCGGTGGTGTCGAAGCGGGCGGCCGTGCCGGTGGCGACGGACAGGAGTCGGCGCGATTCGAGGGTCTCGAACACGGCGGCGGCGAGGGTTTTGCGGGCGGCGGAACGGGTCGATGCGGTCATGGGGGCGTCTCCTAGCGGGGGAACGCGGTTCCCCTGGGCGCGGTCGTCAAATGATGAGCGCTCAAATTAACCGAACCCCGGCGATTGGCAAGGCGGGGCGGCACACGGGGCGGCGGCGGATCGAGGGGGTATCGCGTGGACGATGGGCTGAGGTCGGCGGTCCGGGGGCGCGGGATGACATGGAGCAGTGCCGATTCGTCGAGGCGATTTTCGGCGGTCCGCCTTGCAATGGTTTGGACGGGCCGATAAGATGCCCCGCTCTTAACTTTTGGACCTACGAGGTTGCGATGCCACGCGTTTGCTATTTCACCGGTAAGAAAACCACCTTCGGAAACCAACTGACCCACCGCGGCAAGGCCAAATACCTTGGCGGGGTCGGCACCAAGATCACCGGGATCACGTCCCGGAAGTTCAAGCCGAACATCCAGAAGGTGCGCGCCGTGATCGACGGGCAGGTGGTGCGGTTGAAGGTCAGCGCCAAGGCGATCCGCTGCGGCATGATCGTGAAGCCGACCAAGCGCCGCTGGAAAAAGCCGGAAGAGGCGACCGCAGCCGCTTAAAAGGCTCCCAGCCCGATCCACCGATATCGAGACCCACGACCGCGATCCGGTCGTGGGTTTTTTGTGCCTATTGTCATTGGTCCCTGGTCCTTTGTCCTTTGTCATTTGTCGAACCGCGAAGATCGACCCCCCAATGACCAATGACCAAGGACCAAGGACCAATGACGAATGACAAATGACAAATGACGACTGACCAATGACATCTTGTCCCCCTTGGCTCGAAGCGTTACAACCCGATTCATGCCCGATCCCAAAATCACACTCGATCAGGTCCGCCACGTCGCCATGCTGTCGCGGTTGGCGCTGGATGAGGCGACGATGGAGCGATTGACGCCACAGTTGGAGTCGATTCTCGAATATGTGGACCAGCTATCGCGGTTGGATGTGTCCGGCGTCGAGCCGCTGGCCCATGCCGCGCCGCTGCACAATGTCCTGCGCGAGGATGTGGCCGAGGCGCCGCTGCCGCTCGACAAGGTTCTGCAAAACGCGCCGCGGACCGATGGGACTTTCTTCCAAGTTCCCAAGATTCTGGGCGGCGACGGCGACTCGGTCGACTAAACGGCGGGTGTTCGGCGATCCTCGCGCCGGGACGCGATGATCGACGCGACGATCGCCACGGTCAGGATCAGCACGATCGCGCCGAGGGTATAAAACGCCAGGCCGGGGACGGCGTGCAGGGGGTTCTTGAAAAGCATTTTCAGACCCACCAGCCCGAGGATGGCGGCCAGCGCCGCCTTGAGGTAGCGGAACTTGTTCATCACGCCGGCCAAGGCGAAGTAGAGCGCCCGCAACCCGAGGATGGCGAAGACGTTGCTGGTGAAGACGATGAACGGGTCGGTGGTGATGCCGAAGATGGCGGGGATGGAATCGACCGCGAAAATCACATCGGTGGTCTCGACCACGAGCAAGGCCAAGGCCAGCGGCGTCAACACCCATTTGGCCTTGGTCAGATCGCGTTTGGGCTTCGCCGGCGCCAAGATCCCCGCATCGGTGGGAACCGGAATTTCGCCGCCGTTGCCTTCCTCGCCGCGCCCTTCGCCGCGCCCCTCGCCGCGCACGATTTCGCCGGCTTCGCCGCGCTCCTCGCCGCGCCTCTCCCCGCGCCTTTCGCCGCCCCCGTGGTCTCGCTGGGATTCGCCAGCTCCGCGGTTCGCGGCGTCCGCCGGCGTGCGGCGATCGAAATGGGTTTCGGTGTCCTCGTCGGCCATGATGTCCGAGCCGCGGATGACAAAGGCGTGGCCGTGGTAGGTGTGGGTGATGGGGAACAGCCGCTGGGCCAAACGAATGACGGGGTTGGAACCGGGATCGGGGTTGGCGTGACTGGTGAGCATCTTGTAGGCCGTCACGATGAGGAACGCCCCGAAGATGTAGATGACCCACTCGAAGCGTTCGATCAACGCCGCCCCGAGGGCGATCATGGCGCCGCGCATGACCAAAGCCCCCAGGATGCCCCAGAACAGGACGCGATGCTGGTATTTGGGGGGGATGCCGAAGTAGCCGAAAATCAGGGCGATGACGAAGATGTTGTCGATCGACAGCGATTTCTCAATCACATAGCCCAGGAAGAAGACCACCGCGGCCTCGTGTCCGTCCATGCCGTCGGGAAATCCGTGGCTGATGTGGTTTCCGAGTCCGGCCCAGTGGTTTTGGTAGGCGAAATAGATGAAGACGTTGAACGCCAGCGCCAGGCCGATCCATAGGCTTGACCAGAGCAGGGCTTCGCGGACCTTCACGACGTGATCGGTGCGGTTGAGCACGCCCAAGTCGAAGGCGAGCATGAGAAGCACCAGAACGATGAAGCCGGTCCACATCCAGAACATGGCGCCAGAATCGTCGAAAGAACGGCGTGCGACAAGGGGGAGGATCGGCTTAACGGGTGTATAAAATCGGGCGAAAAATGGAATCGCCGCGTGCGGCCCGCTTGTCAGTGGAGTCCGGTGCGGTAGGCTGACGGGCATGGATCAAGCGAACCCCAGCGTGGACGGCGGCGTCGGGAAATCGCCGGTGGTCGCCCCGGCGCCCATCGCGGCGACGACCTTCGCACCGGCGCCCGTCGCACCGGCTCCCATCGCGGCGACGGCGACCGTGGACTCGCCCGCGCCGATGCGCCGGATTTGGGCCTCGCCCCTGGTGGCGTTGTTCGTGGCCGGGGCGATGCTGGTGCTGTTCCTGATTTTCTTCGAGGCGGTCAGCACTGTTTTGTTGGGGATGTTGGCGGCGACGATCGTGGCCTCGACGCTGCACCCGCTGCTGCGGTTCATCCCCGGCCCGCGCGGGGCGGGGGCGGCGATCGTGGGGCTGGCGTTGATCGCGGCGGTGGGGGCGCTCATGTTGGCGTTGTCGTGGCCGCTGGCCGAGCCGATCCAGCAGGAGCTGCGCCAGTGGCCGCAAAGCAAGGTCAAGATCAACGCCCAGCTGGGGGTGTGGAGCGAGAAGCTTCAACTGGACCAGACGGTGACGGTGGACGACATATTTTCAAGCATCGGACGGTTCTTCGCCGGCGATGCCGCCCCGCGGTTTTTCACGCGGGGGGCGGATGTGGTGCTGTCGATCCTGATCTGGCTGGCGTTCGTGTTCATCGGTTCGATCTTCATCCTGTCGGACCCGCGCGATGTGCTGCTGGGACCGGGGTTGCACGCGCTGACACCGACGCTGCGCCGGCGGACCATCGACCTGATGGACGACTTGGGTCCGCGACTGCGGCGCTGGGTGATCGGGACGATGCTGAGCATGTGCATCGTCTTCACGGCCAGCCTGATCGGCTACACGATGGTGGGGTTGAGCATCGCATTGCCGTTGGCGCTGCTGGCGGGGATGTGCGAGATCGTGCCGACGGTCGGGCCGGCGATCGCGGCGGTGGTGGCGTGCCTGTACGCCGCCACCCAGAGCGGGCAGGCGGTGGTGGGGGTGCTGGGGATTTACGCGGTGATCCAGAGCATCGAGGCGTACATCATCCTTCCGATGATCATGCGCGGGGCTGTTCGCATCCATCCGGCGGTGACGCTGTTCACCGTGGTGCTGTGGGGCAAGGTCTTCGGCGTGCCGGGGCTGATGCTTGCGATCCCCATCAACCTGACGGTCGGCAGCGCCGTGGAACATCTGTTTGTGAGGCCGTGGGTGGGGAGGGGGCGGAAAGCGGTGAGCGGTGAGCTGTGACCGTGGGTTGGGAGTTGTGTTGGGAGTTGCGAGTTGTGCGTTGTGAGTTGTGAGTGAAGGGGGCGGCCCCGGGTTCTCATCCGCCTACTTTCCTTCCGCCTACCGCCTACCCTGGGTTATGAGTTGTGCGTTGTGAGTTGTGAGTGAAGGGGGCGGCCCCGGGTTCTCATCCGCCTACTCTCCTTCCGCCTACCGCCTACCCTG
>JBBSAF010000040.1:0-12943 GCA_038252525.1 Tepidisphaerales bacterium | reverse complement strand
GGGCGGTTGATCTACTTTAATTCTCGGGGGCCTGGGGCGTGTGTTTTTTTTTATGGAGGCGCGGGCGCCCGCGCGACAGGGGAACGCGATGCGGCGTTCCATGGGGATCAAAAAGAGGGGTGTCAAAAAGAGGGGTATGACATTGAGGCGGCCACGCCCGCGCGACGACCGGTTGGGCTTCCCTCACCGTCCGGCGCGGTCCCACTTGTAGCCCATGGGCTGGAACGCCTTGAACGAGCGTTTCTGCGAATAGTTGCGGTCGCTGATCCGCTGCACGCGCTCGATGTACGCCTTGTATTCCGGGGCGCTGATGCTCGTGAAGCCGTCGGCGCCGACCACCGTGTGCCAATCGGGATGCAGGCCGCGCAGGCCGACCTCGATCGTCGAATCCACCCCGTTTTTCGCCAGCAGATCGCGGGCCTCGCGGGCGTCGGCGGGATCGGGATAGCTTTGCACCACCACGTAGTTGAGGTTGTTTTGACGCTGGGCGCCCTGCACCACCGTCGTCGGCGGCGGCTGCGCGGGAGCGCTGTCGCCGACACTCTCGACGGTCGGGATCGCCGCGTCGGTCGCCGGGGCGTCGCCGCCCCCGCGCGGGACATCCATCACCTGCGGTTGGGACGCCTGCTTTTGCAATTCCTCGATCGCCGGGCTGGCGCCGGCGGCGGTCGGCCCGGATCGCAGCCGGCTTCCGACCAAATACGCCAGCCCCACCACCACCAACAGGGCGAACGCGGCGATGGCGGCCGAGGTGTAGGTCAGCCGAAACGAAACCTGTTGACGGTCGGGATCGACCTTGATGGCCATGCCGGCGGGCAGGGCGCCCGACGGCGCGGGAGCGCCGGCGATCGCCTTGGCCGCGATCGCGTGGACGCCGGAAGGGGGCGCCGACAAGGGGGCCGAGGGGGTCTTGTTCTTGAACCACCAGCGCGGGGTTTGCAAGGCGCCGGAGACGCCCTTTTTGCGGTCGAACCGTTTGTCGGCGTGGATCACCTCGAACAGCGCCGCGGCATGTTTACCCTTGGCCATCCATGACCTCGCCTTTCGATTTCGCGCCCGGGAAGGGCGCCGGCCGACGGTTCTCCGAACCGCCCTTCATTCCACCCACCGCGCCGACAACGGCGGCGCCAACGGGCTTGGGGCTGGAATGGTGGACTCTCACGGCTTCAACTTACGATTCGCAGGCGGATGAATCAAGGCGACGGACGGTCGTGCGAACGCGAATCCTCCACCCCCCGCGAGCCGCGACCGTGTCCCGCGAGCCGGGACTTCGCTCCGCGAGCCGGGACTTCGCCCCGCGAGCCGGGACTTCGCCCCGCGAGCCGGCGACGGGATACCGCGAACCGGGACTTCGCCCCGCGAACCGGCGACGGGATACCGCGAGCCGGGACTTCGCCCCGCAAGCCGGCGACGGGATACCGCGAGCCGCCAAGCCTGCTCCCCGATGACGGCGACCACGCCCCCTGAGCCGCGACCGGATCCCGCGAGCCGCCACGTCGCCCTCGATCTTGAACTTCGATGACAACCAGCACGTCCCGCCGACGGCGCCGGGCCTTATCGTCCCTCGGCCTCCCGCACCGCATCGCGCAAGGATTCGAGCGTGATCTGCCCGACATGCCGCGCCCCGTTGATGAAAATCGCCGGCGTGCCGCTCACCCCGCTGTTCAGCCCGCTTTCCCGATCCCGCTCCACCCGGCCCGACAACCGTCCGGACGACAAATCCGCCTCGAAGCCGTAGATTTCCAGCCCCACTTTCAGCGCATACCGCGACAAATCGGTGTCGGCCAGCTCGTCGATGTGGTCGAACATCACATCGTGCATCTCCCAGAACCTGCCCTGGTTGCCCGCCGCCTCGGCCGCCTGGGCCGCCTGGCCGGCGTGGCGATGGACGCTGTTGAGCGGGAAATGCCGGAACACGAACCGCAACTGTCCGGCCGAATCCCGCAAAAGCCGCTGGATGATCGGATGCGTCCGGGCGCAGGTCGCACACTCATAATCCCCATACTCCACGATCGTCACCGGCGCGTCGGCCGGCCCGCGAACGTGGTCGCGCTCGTCGGGCGGCATGGACAAATCGGATCCCAGCGGCGATGGCTCCATCGAACACACTCCCGAACAATCGAACCCACTCCCGAACAGCGGTCCCGCCCCGGCGCCATTATAGCCATCTCCCCCGATCCCGTCCGGTCGGTTTCACCCGCCTCAACGCATCGCGCAAGTGCCTTTGTGCCCATTGATTAAGCGGTCTGTCGCAACATCGCCCGCCTATTGACTTCCACCGGACCCGACGGTTGAATCCCCCGCCATGAATAAACTCTTGACCCTTGCGTCCGTCGCTTTGCTCGCCACCCCGCTTTTCGCCCAAGAAGATCTGAACAAGAACCCCGGCGAGGGCGTCCGCGGGCCGGAGTTCACCAACCCCGAGGTGAAGACCGAACCGTCGAAGTTCACCTTCGAGGGCGAGGTCAACTATGTCACCAGTTACTTCTCGCGCGGTTACAACTACGGCAAGGATCATCTGTTCATCCAGCCGACCGCCACGCTGTCGTATGAGGCGATGAAGAACGACCCGTTCACCCTCACCCCCTACTTCAACGTCTGGGCCAACATCACCGACGACCAGTACGCCCATCTCGACTACTTCGACGAGCTCGATCTCACGGCGGGGCTGACCCTCGAGTTCGGGCGATTCACCGTCGGCGCCAACTACATCTACTACGTCTCCCCCGCCGACAACTTCGACGATCTCCACGAGATCGGCATGAGCCTCTCGTTCGACGACAGCGACGTCAACCACCTGCCCATCGCGCTGAACCCCTACGTCTCGGTCTTCAGCGAGGTCATCGACCGCGGCGGCCCCGAGGGCGCGGCGGCCGAGCTCGGCATCAACCCCGAGTTCACCATCGAGAAGACGCCGCTCACCCTCTCCTTCCCCATGCGGCTGGGCGTCAACGTCAACGACTTCTACTTCGACGCCAACGGCGGCAACGACCCCTTCGGCTACATCTCCGGCGGCATCGGCGCGGTCTACAACCTCAACGACAATTGGTACGTCACCGGCGGCGCCCACTACCTGAACCTGCTGGCCGGTTCGACCCGCGCGTCCAACGGCGGCGATGTCCACCAGGTGATCGGCAAGGTTGGCGTCGGCTTCTCATATTGAGCCGCATCGCCTCGTTCATGACACGATCCGCGGTTCGCCCATGGCCGGCTCGACGCTACCATGGGCGAATCGTCATTTTCCGGGACCCACATTTTCAGCAGGAAGATCTCATATGAACATGATGAAATGGATGGTTGGCGGCGCGATGTCGATGGCCCTCGCCCTCGGCGCCCTCACCGGTTGCGGCAAGTCCGACGACGCCGCCAACGCCCCCGGCGGCCAGCCGGTCAAAACGCTGGTCGTCGGCACCGAGGCGACCTTCCCCCCCTTCGAGATGCGAAACGACAAAAACGAGTACGAGGGGTATGACATCGACATGGTGAAGGCCATCGGCGCCAAGATCGGACGCCCCGTCGAGTTCAAGGATATGAACTTCGACGCCCTCATCCCCGCCCTCCAGGCCGGCCAGATCGACCTGATCGCCTCGGGATTGAGCATCACCGACGAACGCAAGAACGCGGTGCTGTTCAGCGACCCCTACATGAACGCCGGCATCGCCCTGGCCGTCCGCGGCGACGAGACCGCCATCAAGGGTGTTGACGACCTCAAGGGCAAGGTCGCCGCCGTCCAGCAAGGCGCCACCGGCGCCGAGGCCGCCACCAAGTTGAAGGAATCCGGCGTCCTGCGCGACATCAAATATTACCCCACCGTGCCGCTGGCGATGATGGAGCTGGTCAAGGGGGGCGCCGATGTCGTCATCAGCGACCGTCCGACCTCCGAGGCCTATATCGCCGCCGCCGGCGGGGACCGCGTGAAGATGCTCTCCACCGACCTCCAGGCCGACAGCTACGGGCTGGCATTCCGCAAGGGCAACGAGAATCTGGTCAAGCAGGTCAACCAGGCGATGGTCGACCTGAAGGCCGCCGGCGAGTTCGACAAGCTCCGCGACAAATACTTCAAGACCCCGACGACCAAGCCGTGAGCCGCCGACAACAGGGATCGACGAAGGCCGGGAGGCGTTCCCGGCCTTCTTTTTTTCCGCCCTGTGTTTTCACGGATCGACACGAACGGGCGAACTGGCCTCGTCGCCGCGATCCCCCGCGAGTCGCGGCCCATCCGCCGCTCTTCCATCTCGCGCTCATCGCGTCGTCCCGTGCCGTCAACCCAACGTCCCGGCGGACAAAGGGCACGGCTGAATGACAACGAGGCGCCCCACCGCTGACGCAATGAAAAAGGCGGCGACCCGCCAAGGGACCGCCGCCAAGGAATCGAAGGAGGGGCGAAGCGTTCACCTCACGCCCATCAGCAGTTCCATCGTGAGCTGGTCCAACCGCTCATACGGCAACGGAGCGGCGGCGAGCTTGGCGCGGTCGAGATCGGCCGACAGCAGTTTCTTGGCGCCGGCGGCGCTGAACTTGCGGGTGATCTTCGACAGTGCCGCATCCTGCACATTCACCTTCTTGACCAGCGCCTGGATTTCCTTGTCGGCGTTCCAGCGGGCGGCCTTCTCCTTGAGGATCATGTACGTCCTCATGCACCCGGCGGCGAACGACTTGACATCCGTGTAATCGCTGGAGCGCAGGGCGTGGGCGTCGAAGTGCCGCGGGCCGCCGTATTTGTGGTCTTCGAGCAATTTCACCAGGAAAAACGCGTGCTTGAGGTTGACCATGCCGAACCGGAAGTCCTGGTCATATCGACCGAACTCCTGGTCGTTGAGGTCGATGTGGAACAGCTTTTTGGCCTCCAACGCCGCGCCGACCTGGTGGACGAAGTTCAACCCCGCCATGTGCTCGTGGGCGACCTCGGGGTTGACCCCGCACATCTCCGGGTGCGCCAGCGTCGGGATGAACCCCAGATAGCTGCCGGTCACGGCGAAGTAAATGTGCCCGCGCGGCTCGTTGGGCTTGGCCTCGAACGCGAACTTGTAGCCGTATTTCTGGCTGATGGAGTATTCGCAGAGGAAGTCGATGGCCTCGCGGAAACGCGCGATGGAATCGACCACGCTCTTGGTGGCATCGGACTCGACCCCCTCGCGCCCGCCCCAAAACACATAGATCTTCGCGCCGCACTCGGCGCCGAGGTCCATGGCCCGCATGGTCTTCTGGATCGCGTAGGCCCGCACCTTGGCGTTGTTGCTGGTGAACGCCCCGTCCTTGAAGACCGCCTCGCCGAAGAGGTTGGTGGTGGCCATCGGGCAGACCAGCCCGTTGTTCCTCATCGCCTTCTTGAAGTCCCTGACGATGCCGTCGCGTTCGCCCGGCGAGGCGTCGATGGGCACCAGGTCGTTGTCGTGGAAGTTGACGCCGTAAGCGCCGACCTCCCCGAGCATGTCGCAGATTTCCACCGGCGAGATCGGCTCGCGGGTCGGCCCGCCGAACGGATCGCGGCCGATGTTGCCGACGGTCCAGAGACCGAACGTGAACTTCATCCTGGGATCGGGGGCGTAATCGGGCATGGGACGATTCCTTGAAACCAACATCACCTTTTTGTCCGCGTCCCTCGGCGCCGCCCGCGTTCGGCCGGCACGGGTCGCGGTGAACCGGCAGATTCGCCCGAATCATCCCATCCGTCAAGGGCGAGTTGCGAGTTGCGAGTTGCGAGTTGCGAGTTACGAGTTACGAGTTACGCGTTGCGGGTTGTGCGCCATGGGTCGGCCATCGCCCCGCCCGCGTTGCGACACGGTGCGAGAGGCCGTTGACGAACACCGGGGAATCGCCATAGTGTCCCGTCGCCTGGGCGGTATGCCCAACGCAAGTTGGCCCCGTCGTCTAGAGGCCCAGGACACCGCCCTTTCACGGCGGCGACATGGGTTCGAATCCCATCGGGGTCAGTTCGGGTTTTGGTAGGTTGTGGCATGATGCGGAATCGCTCGGAAAAACCGGGTGATTTTGCATTTCCGGCCGCCGCCGTGTTCTTCTCCATTCCACCCCGTTCCGACGCGGCGCGCCCCGGATCGCGCGCCACCCCCTCCGGGGACCCGGGCCGCGCGATTGGCACGGATGCTCCTGCTGGGGAAGTCATCCCCCATCGACCCCGCCGCCGAGGCGGATATCTCGAGACGCCCCCGCCACGGGAAGCGCCATCGGGATCCGCGAACGTTCGGGGCGATTCGACCGGGGACGGGGGATGGGTATAACATTCCACGATGAACCATCACCCGTCCAGCCCCCCCGCCGCCGTGGGGGATCCGATCAATGCCCGCATTTTGGCGGAGTCCGAGGACCAGCTCCGGGGATTCCATGACGACCCGCTCGGCGAGATCGCCCGACGGGCGGGGCTGGATGCGGGACTGGTGCGGGCGCGGATCGTGGCGATGCTGCGGGCGGGAACCATCCGCCGGGTGCGGCAGACGCTGATGGCGACCAACCTGGCGGCCGGGGCGCTGGTGGCGTGGCAGGTCCCCGAGGAGAAGTTGCACGCGGCGTTCGATTGGATGCACCAAAACGACCCGTTCAGCGGGCATGTGGTGATCCGCTCGACCGACGCGCCGATCGCGGGGTCGAAATATCGCCTGTGGACCACGCTCAAGGCGCCGCAGGGATTCGACCTCCAAAAACATTGCCGCTGGCTGGCCGACCGCGTGGGGGCGATCTCGTTCCGCACGATGCCGGCCAATCGGCTGTTCGCGCTGGGGGTGGGGCATGTGCGACGAAAACATCTCGCGCCGGGCGCCAAGTCCGACGCCTTGGCCGACGTGATCGACACCCACATCGTGTCGCTGTCGGCGCTGCGGTGGCGGGTGCTGACGGCGTTGAAGCGCGAACTGACCGCCGAGGAGGTCGCGGCGGGCGACCCGTGGGCCGGGCGGGCGGCGGAGGCGAACGTGGATCGGGCCACGTTCGCCGCGGTGGCCCGGGAGCTCAACGAGCGCGGCGTGATCGGCCGGTTCAGCACGTTCCTGGAGCATGTCAAACCGCTTTCGACGGGGGAGCAGGTGACGCGATACAACGCCCTGTTCCATTGGGCGGTTCCGGCCGGACGGGAGATCGAGGCCGGGCGACAGGTGGGACGGTTCGAGATCATGACCCACGCCTATTGGCGCGAGGGGGGCGCGGAGTTCAACGAGGTGAACATCATGGGGGTGGCGCACGGAACGGACAAGAAGTTGCTGTTGGCGCACAAGGCGGCGATCGACGAGCATCTGGCCGACGCGGGGATGCCCGTGGGATACACCAACGTCTTCTGGGGCGGTCGCAGCGAGATCAAGCCCAGCGAGATTTCGCCGGTGGCGTATGAGACATGGTGCGCGGCGATGGACATCGACGTCGATGCGATGCGCAAAGAGGCGTGACACCGCCGCAGAAGGGGATAAGGGGTCATAAGCCATTGTTCGTGCCTGCGTCCTCCCGCCTGCGTTCGGCCGACCCACCGAACAGGATTGGGGACAGACACATTCATTTGGTTTCAAATAGTTGTTCCGCCAATGCCCGCTATGGGGGACCCGTCGCCGCGGCCAGGACAAGTGGATAAGGGGAGGGGATAAGGGGTCATAAGCCATTCTTCTTGCCTACGTCCTCTCGCCTGCTTTCGGCCGACCCATCGAACAGGATTGGGGACAGACACATTCATTTGATTTCAAACAGTTGTTCCGCCAATGCCCGCTATGGGGGACCCGTCGCCGCGGCCAGGATCCGCTCGAACCATTCCCTACCCTGTTCCGACCCTACGCCCCCCGCGATCCCCGGCATTTGGCTCTCGTGACCGCGCCGCGGGTTCACCCGCATCAAGCCGCCGTCCGCCAGCGCAAGCCATGTGGCTCAGCCGCCCCGGGCTGAGTGAATGGTGCACCGCCGTTCATGTGGCGGCCCGGGATGAGGGGACAGGAGCCAATACGGCGGCCAAATCAATGGCTAATGACCCCTTTTCTGGGTCCCGTTGCAGACCTCCGAGGTCTTGCCGTTCCAGACGAGTTCGACCTCGCGTTTGTCGTCGAAGAGCAGGAAGCGGTACTTATCCGGCAGCGGCCTGTCGTGCTCCAGGAAACGAAAGACCTCCTGCTTTTCGGTATCCGTCAGATTCGGCATGGGGCATCCTCGACGATGGGGTGCGATCCCGCGCGGTTCTCCGACACGGGCATGAGGCGACATCAACGCTTTCCGTCACTGATTCCAGCGCCCCGTCCGCGTGGCGCCGCCGGCCGATTTCCGCCGCCACCCCGCCTCCCCACCGACCGCCCCCACCGAGGAACCGCTCACCCTTGCCCCGCCCCCCCGCCGAGCATTCATCCCCTCCGCCCCGCCCCTTTGCCTCAACTCCCCCGCGGCAGCGCCGCCAGATACGCGCCGGCCGCGATGACGAACACCCCGACCCGGTTGTACCACGCCGGGCGATCCCCCAAGATGAGGAACGCCAGCACCACCGCGATCGGCACCGACATCTTGTCCACCGGTGCCACCCGCGACACGCTCCCCAGGTCGATCGCCTTGAAATAAAACAGCCACGACAGCCCCCCGCACACCCCCGTGGCCAAAATCGCCATCACCGCCGACGCCGTCAGCGTCCCGGTCTTTTTCCACGACCCCAAAAACAGCACGATCCCCACCACGAACGCCGCCTGCACCACCGACCGCAACCCCGTCGCCAAATTGGAATCGACGTGCGCCATCCCCTTTTTCCCCAGCACCGGGATCAGCGCCGCCGACAACGCGCCCAGCAGGGCGTACAGGAGCCAAGCATAATTTTTCGGTGGCATGATGGCCCGTGAGTCTACCCGTCGAAGCCCCAAAACCCATCGCGCGGCCATTGACAGCGCCACCCCCATCCCCGCACGATTCGCAAGAACGCACCGATTCTCCCGAAAGGTCCCCCCATGTCCCTCATCCCCGCCCTTCGCCGGCTCACCCTCGCCCTGCTCCTGCTGGCCCTGACCGCCGCAACCCGCGCCGACGAAATTCAAGGCGTCCAGCCCGTCGCCATCGACCAGCCCCGCATCTACATGCGCCTCGCCCATCCCGGCGCCGACCAACCCCTCTCGGCCAAGGTCGATGGCGCCGATCTCTCGGCCATCGAGGCCTTCCTCGACACCGGCGCCGGCGGCATCGTCCTGTCGCGCGACACCGCCGACGCCCTCGCCGTCGCCGCCGAACAAACCGCCGCCGGCCAACCCGTCACCTTCCAGGATGTCGGCATCGGCGGGACCGAGGATTTCTCCGTCTCCCCGCCGCTGGTCGCCTCCTTCGCCCCCTATTCCTCCGTCACCGACGGCGCCAACGACGGCGCCTACGTCTGCCCCACCCAACCGATCCGCTGCCAAATCCGTCCGTCCGACGGATTCCTCGAAATGCTCACCGGCGCCCTCGACATCGCCGGCATGCCCGCCATGGCCGGCAAGGTCGTCGTCATCGACGCACGACCCGCCAACACCTTCACCGACAAGCTCAAAACCAGCCTCCACGAACCCGGCGATCCCGCCATCCCCCCGGTCGACAAGAAAATCGCCCTCACCTACGTCTCGTTCGCCCCGTTCAACCGCCTCCTCCCCCCCGACGGTCCCGCCCCCATCGTCGCCGCCAACCCCATGATCGGACCCGACCCCTTCGGGCACGGCGCGGCCAACCCGCCGGTCCTCCTCGCCCACGGCGGCCAATCCGTCCGCGGCACGCTGCTGCTCGACACCGGCGCCCCGGTCTCCATGATCTCCACCGCCATCGCCAAATCCCTGGGCGTGACCTACGCCGAAGACCATTCCCATTTGCTCGGCGTCCCGGAAAACGAGCAATTCGAGCTGAATCTCGGCGGCATCGGCGGCAACAAAACCATGCGCGGATTTTACCTCGACGGTTTGCAGCTCCCCACCACCGCCGGCGACGCCATCCGCTTCGCCAAGGCCCCGGTCCTCGTCAACGACATCACCGTCGTCGACGCCAAAACCGGCGAGCCTTTCACCCTCGACGGCATCCTCGGAATGAACTTCCTGGTCGCCACCGCCAACGTCACCGGCGGATTGCTCCCGGACATCGGCCAACTCACCGCCGGCGCCTTCCAAACCATCGTCATCGACCACGCCAAGGGGACGCTGGGAGTGAAGTAATCCCCCCCGAAAGGCGCGAATAACTTTTTCCGGTGCAAAAATCCCCCCGACCGGTGTATGATGATCCCGGTCGCATCCGCAACGGAGCGGTTAGGGAATCGTTCCCGGATGCGTGTTGACCCATCGGACAGACGGTTCGGGACCAGTCTCGATCAGTTCATCGCCGCCCGGGTCGGATCGTGCAAGAGGAGACTCGCCATGAGGCTGTACGTCGGAAACCTGCCCTACACCATCGATAGCTCGGGGCTTCAGGAACTGTTCGAACAATTCGGCGCGGTGACATCCGCCGAAGTCATCAGCGACCGCATGTCCGGTCGCAGCAAGGGATTCGGGTTCGTCGAAATGTCCGACGCCACCGAAGCCCAGGCCGCCATCGCAGCCCTCAACGAAAAGGACTACGAAGGCCGACCCCTCACCGTCAATGAGGCCAAACCCCGCGAAGAACGCGGTGGCGGCGGCGGCGGCGGCGGTCGCGGCGGCTACGGTGGCGGCGGCGGCGGTGGCCGCGGCGGCTACGGTGGCGGCGGCGGCGGTGGTGGTGGCGGCCGCGGCGGACGCGGCGGCTCCTCCTCCGGCGGCGGCGGACGCGATCGCTACTGATCCGTCCCCGTCCCACATCCCATTGATCCCCGGCGATGAGCGCGCCCCCTCCGGGGTGCGCGCTCATCGCCTTTTCACAAAAAGCCGCCACTAAGTTTCCAAAGAAGCAAAGATTTCAAAGTACCCATCATCAAGTCTTTGTGATTGTGTGTGATACTTTGCGACCTTTGCCTCTTTTCAATCTTGGCGCCCTTTGCCCAAGTCCGTATGCCCAAACCCCGAATCTACCTCACCCCGAAAATGGCCGCCCTCGCCGCCGTCGGGTTCGCCTCGGGGTTGCCGCTGGCCCTCACCGGAACCACCCTCCAAGCATGGATGACCGATGCCGGCGTCGGCCTCGCCGCCATCGGACTCTTCGCCCTCGTCAAAGTTCCTTACAACATCAAGTTCCTCTGGGCCCCGATCATGGACCGCTTCGTCCCGCCGCTTTTGGGCCGCCGGCGCGGATGGCTGATCGTAACCCAAGCCCTCGTCGCACTTTGCATCGCCGCAATGGCCTTCCTCGGCCCCGGCGTCTCGCTCCATGCCCTTGCCATCGCGGCCTTGGCGGTCGCCTTTTTCTCGGCCAGCCAGGACATCGTCGCCGACGCCTACCGAACCGACATCCTCCCCCCCGCCCAGCGCGGCGCCGGGGCGGCGGTCTTCATCACCGGCTACCGCCTGGCCTATATCGCCACCGCCGCCGGGGCGCTGTATGTCGTTGGTAAATATGGACTTGCATGGCGAACGGTCTACCTCCTGTCGGCCGCCCTCATGCTCGTCGGGTTCATCGCCACTTGGCTGGCGCCCGAACCGATCGCCTCGGCCCCCGCCCCCGCCACCCTCCGCGCCGCCGTCGTCGAACCCCTCCGCGAGTTCCTCACCCGACCCGGCGGCTGGCTGGCCATCCTCTTTGTGATCGTTTTCAAACTCCCCGATGTCATGGTCGACAACATGAAAACGCCCTTTCTGCTGAAACTCGGCTTCAGCAAGGAGGATCTCGCCAAGATCCTGCAACTGATGGGCATGGCCGCCACCATCGTCGGGGCCTTCGCCGGCGGGTGGCTGGTGGCGAAAATGGGACTCTGGAAGTCCTTGTGGGTGCTGGGTTTATTGCAAGCGATCAGCAACCTCGGTTTCTGGTTCCTCGCCATCGCCGAACCCACCCACGCGCGACTGGTCGCCGTGATCGCCGTCGAGAACTTCTGCACCGGCATGGTCACCGCCGGATTCGTCGCGTTTCTGATGAGCCAGTGCGACCACCGCTTCTCGGCCACCCAGTACGCCATTCTGTCGGGGCTGATGGCCGTCCCGCGCGACATCGGCGGGGCCTTCACCGGCTACCTCGCCGAAGCGACCGGCTGGAGCGGGTTTTTCGCCTACAGCATCCTCGCGGCGGCGCCGGGACTGGCGCTCTTGGCATGGATGAAACCGAAAAACGGCGACGCCGACACCCTTTCGACCGATGAATACCACGGCGCCCCGCCGCCGGACGTCCTTCAACTTCCGGCCACCGGCGAGTAGGATGATCTTCATGACCTTTCGTGGAATCTTGCCCTCGATTCTCCTGCTCGGTGCCCTGACGGCCTGCTCGGGAACCCACACCGACCGATTCGACGTGTCGGTGAAAAACGATCTCGACAAACCCATCACCCTCTTTTTGACCAAATCCGGGCCACCGTTGGAGGATGGTTGGTGGTCGCCGGAGGACCTGTCGTTCCGCACCGCCGCCGGCGATGAGTCGATCGTCGGACAGGTGATCGACCCCGGTCGCACCGCCGCCAGCGGCCCCATCGAGGGCACCTTCGATCGCGGTTCCATGCCGTATCTGCGAATCTACGCCGGGAAACATTCACTGCCCGATTTGCTGGCCACCAGCGGCGGGCATCCCGACCGGCTCGACATCCCCCTGCCGGTCGGCAAGACCGAGTGGATCGTCAACCGCCGCGAAGGCCGATTGATCGTCACCACGCCGGGCAAATGACCCCGGCGCGACGGGCGCCACGAAGAACGCGGCGCCCAGGAACACGCCCGCGCCAAGAATGACGCCGGGGGCGCCCAGGAACACGCCCGCGCCACGGAGGACGCCGGGGCACCGAGGAGCACGCCCGCGCCAAGAAAGACGCGGGGTCGAGAAAGACGCCCTCGTCAGGGAAGACGCCGGGCCGAGAAAGCCCATCGCCGGATAAAGGGAGGTTCCGTTGGCGACACGACATTCCCTGGATGCGACG
>JBBSAF010000039.1:0-13066 GCA_038252525.1 Tepidisphaerales bacterium | reverse complement strand
GAGGCGATGCTCCTCGCCGCGAATGATTGGGTCGCGCGTCGCCACTGCCATCCCGCCATGACGGCGTTTGCCATGAAGCGGCGATTCCAAGGAACCACCCAATGATTGAGCGGGGCGGGACCGGGCCGGTCCCGCGACAACAGGAGGGTGAGTGGGTGGCGCGAGCGGAGGAGGCGTCTCATCGCAAAGGCGGACGGCTCGCCATTTCATGCCGCGGGGAGGGGATCGAACTCGACGGCGACCCGGTAGCCGGTGCCGCTGGGTTCGCAGCGCAGGATGCGTCCGTAGGCGTCCCACGAGCCGGCGTGTCCGTCGCCGGGGAAGGCCACGCCGATCATTTCGCCGGTGTTCAGCGGTGCGTCGACGATGGCCGACAGCCCGCCGAGCGACAGGTCGCGCAGATGCATCCGCAACGTGGGGAATCGCCGGGCGTGAATCGAATGGTCCAGTCGCCGGCCCATGACCGTCGCGGACATTTCCTTGCGGGCGAAGATCCGTCGTTCGGCGCCGGTCTTGGCGGGGGCGTTGGCGGGCATTCTCATCAAGGCGACCATGGGCGAACTCCTGTCGAAACGCTGGCTTGGAAGGTGCGGTTGCACTAATCTCATCGGACAGGGCGGCGCGGAACATTACCCGCCTTGCCCAGACGGAAACTTCGGAAGGACCGTTCGTGGACGACAAAAAACGCATCGGATTCGTCTCATTGGTCGGCGCCGGACCCGGCGATCCGGGGCTGTTGACCTTGCGCGGCGCCGCATTATTGGCCGCCGCCGACGTGGTGGTGTACGACTATTTGGCCAATGCGGCGCTCCTGCGGCATTGCCCGAACGCCAAAAAAATATATGTCGGCAAAAAAGCCGCCGAACACACGTTCACGCAGGAGCGCATCAACGCCCTGCTGGTGGAGCTGGGCTTGGACGGGAATCGCGTGGTGCGGCTTAAGGGGGGCGATCCCTTCGTCTTCGGGCGCGGCGGCGAGGAATGCGAGGCGATGGCGGCGGCGGGGATCGGGTTCGAGGTCGTGCCGGGCATCACCGCGGCCTTGGCGGCGCCGGCGTACGCGGGGATCCCCGTCACCCACCGCGATTTCAATTCATCATTCACCTTCATCACCGGCCATGAGAAGGAGGGTGAATACCGCGACCCCCGCGCCGTCGATCGCGGCGCCGCGGAGGGATCCAGCGACATCGACTGGGCCGCCGTCGCCAAATTGCCGGCGATGGCGTTTTACATGGGGGTCAAGGCGCTGCCGCGAATCTGCGCCAAGCTCATCGAACATGGCATGGACCCGGCGATGCCGGCGGCCACCATCCGCTGGGGCACGCGCCCCGAGCAGCGCACCGTCACCGGGACGATCGCCGATCTGCCCGATCGCGTCGCCGAGGCGAAACTCGCGGCGCCGGCGCTGACGATCATCGGCAAGGTCGTCGGCTTGCGCGACACGATGAACTGGTTCGAGAAGCGTCCGCTGTTCGGCAAGACCGTCATCGTCACCCGCACGCGCCAACAGTCCAGCGAGCTGGCCGATCAATTGGCGGAATTGGGCGCCGCCGTGATCGAGGCGCCGACGATCGAACTGGCGCCCGCCGACGACATCGGCGCCGTCGACGCCGCCATCGCCGACGCCGGTTCGTACGACTGGATCATCTTCACCAGCCGCAATGGCGTGGCCGCCACCCGTCAGCGCCTGGAGGCGATGGGACGCGATGTGCGGGCGCTGGGCGACGCCAAGATCGCCGCGGTGGGGCGCGCGACTGCCACGGCGCTGGAGGAGATTTTGTGCCTGCGGGCCGATCTGTGTCCCAAGAGCTTCATCGCCGAGGCGCTGGCCGATGAACTGGCATCGCAAGGGGAGATCGCCGGGAAAAGGCATTTGCTGTTGCGGGCCGACATCGCCCGCCCGGTCTTGGCCGAGCGACTGGAGTCCGGCGGATCGGCGCTGGTGTCGGATGTGGCGGTGTACCGCACGCGCTGCGTGGCGGAGTTGGACGGCGAGGTGCTGGCGGCACTGGATGACCAGGCCGTCGATTGGGTGACGTTCACCAGCAGCTCCACGGCCCGCAACTTCTTCGATTTGCTGGGCGGCTCGGCCGATCCACGGCTGGCGGGGGTGAAACTGGCCAGCATCGGCCCGGTGACCACCACGGCGATGGTCGAGATGGGCCGACGACCGACGGTCGAGGCGTCGGAGTCCACCTTGGCGGGATTGGTGGCGGCCATCGCGAGGGCGGAAAAGTGAACCGGCGCAAATGGCTGGCGCGGTTCGGCGCCAGTTTCGTCATCATCGGCGTGGTGCTGATGTACGAGACCTACCAGGCGCTCTCCGGGCGGCTGGTCGTGGCGCCGTGGCAGACGGTGATGTACGCCGCCGGGTCGGCGTGCGCTTTGGCGCTGGGGATGCTGGGGGTGCGCGAGCGCCATCGCCGCGACGACGGGGAGTAGGGCGCCGAGGGACGGTGGCGATGTCCCCCTTTCGCCGCGAGGGCGCCCGTCCGCGCCACGTCCTCTTTTCGCGCCGAGGGCGCCCGTCCACGCCAAGTCCTCTTTTCGCGCCGAGGGCGCCCGTCCGCGCCAATGGGAATGGCGTTGGAGCGATGTGGCGGCGGGCGCGGCCGGGCGGCCGATGTCAGCGGTTCATGGACCATCCCCACGGCTTGTGGGCATCGGCGGGCGCGTTAGGATGCGCGATTCGGCGATGTGGCGCGGGGGTCGCGCGGGTACAGCGGATTTTCACACAGAAAGCGATGGTCCATGGGTTTCGCATCCGGGTCGGTGACGTTTCGACGGTACAAGGTGGTCGGCGAGCAGCCCAAGGCGACCGACGGCGCGATGCTCGAGAAGCTGCGCGGGTTCCGCCTGCAAATCGGGGAGTTCAGCGTGCCCGAGGAGGTCGAATACGGCTGGTCCGGCGGGCGCCATGTGCTCGACGGGGAGTTCGGGTTCGAGCACAACGTCTTCGCCGACGCGATGTTCTTCGGGCTGCGGGTGGACACCAACAAGGTGCCGGGGGTGTTGAAAAAGGCGTATGAGATCATGGAGGCCGACGCCGTCGCGGCGGGCAATCCGTCGGGGTTCATCAGCAAGAACCAGAAAAGGGATGTCAAGGAAACGGTGCGCAAGAAGGTCGAGGATGAGCTGCGCGAGGGCAAATGGCGCCGCAGCAAGATCGTGCCGATCCTGTGGGACCTCCCGACGGCGACGGTGTTTTGCTCGGCGGGGGGCACGACGCAGGAACAGTTGCTTGAACTATTCAATCGCACGTTTGAACTGGAGCTCTCCCCCGTGTCGGCCGGTTCGATGGCGCTGTCGCTGCTGGAGCCGGCGGGACATCGAAGGGATTACGAGGACCTGCGACCCACGCGATTCGTGGCCGGGACCGAGGGGGAGGGGCAGTACCCGGATTATCCTTGGACGGCCAAGGGAGCGGAGCCGAAGGACTTTTTGGGCAACGAGTTTTTGCTGTGGTTGTGGCACGAGGCCGACGCCAAAAGCGGTGTGGTGGCGACCGAGGAGGCCGGGGACGTGGCCATCGTGCTGGACCGCTCTCTGGAGCTGGAATGCGCCTACGGCCAGAGCGGCAAGGACGCGCTGAAGGCCGACGGGGCATCCCGGATGCCCGAAGCGCGGGATGCGCTGCGCAGCGGGAAGGTGCCGCGGAAGGCGGCGATGATCGTCAATGCCATGGGGCATCAGTATGAGATGACCTTCAATCCCGAGGCGCTGTTTTTCTCCGGAGCGAAACTGCCGGAGGTGGAGGAGGCCGACAGCCCGCGGGTGCTGTTCGAGGAGCGGATCGCGCTGTTGCGCGATTTGTGCCGGACGATGGACGCGCTGTACGCGACGTTCCTGCGGCTGCGGGCGAGTTCGTCGTGGGAGGGTCAGGTGGCGACGATGAAGCGGTGGATCGCGCAGCCCATGAAGGGGGCGACGGGCGCGTGAGGGTGGGCCGGAGGAATCCATGGCGATCGACGCGACCGATGAAGGGCACCTGCGGCGGGCGATCGCGCTGGCGATGCGCGGGCGCGGGGGAGTCGAACCAAACCCCATGGTCGGATGCGTGATCGCGCGCGGGGGATCGGTGATCGGCGCCGGTTGGCACCAGCGGTTCGGCGGCCCGCACGCGGAGGTCGAGGCGCTGGCGGCCTGCGCTGGCGGGGCGGCGGGAATGGCGGGGGCGCGGGGAGCGAGCGGCGCGACGGGGGCGACGGCGTGTGTGACGCTCGAGCCGTGTTGCCATGCGGGATCGGGCAAGAAGACCCCGCCGTGCGCCCCGGCATTGATCGCGGCGGGGGTGACGCGGGTGGTGGTGGGGTGTCTGGATCCCAACCCCAAGGTGAACGGCGGGGGGGTGGCGGCGCTGCGGGCGGCGGGCATCGACGTCGAGGTTGGTGCGCTAGAGGCCGAATGCCGGCAACTGATCGCGCCGTTCATCGCGCTGACGCGATTGGGCAGGCCGTATGTGACGGTGAAATGGGCCGTCAGCGCCGACGGCAAGGTGGCCGGGCCGGGGGGAAGGCGGACGGCGATCTCCAATGAGTTTTCGATGGCGGCCGTGCATGGACTGAGGGCGCGATGCGATGCGATCCTGGTGGGGATCGGCACGGCGCTGGCGGATGATCCGATGCTGACGGCGAGAGCGGTGGATTCAGAGCTGCGGGGGCGCCCCGCATCCGCCACCGGGGCAAAAGAGGCCGGATTGAGGGGTCTGGAGCGAGCCGCCCCCGCGACAGAGGAGGGGGCGGGGTTGTGGGGACGAGATGCGCGGCGGGCGCTGCGGGTGGTGATGGACGGGCGGGCGCGATTGCCGATGGGGTCGGCCTTGGCGCGGACGGCGCGGGAGTGGCCGGTGCGGGTGTATTGTCTCATGGATGCGGCGGACGGGGAGCGGGCGGCGGCGCTGCGGGATGGCGGGGTGGAGGTGGTGGGGATTGAACCGGACGCGACGGGGCGGGTGTCGATCGCGACAGTGTTGCAACATTTGGGTAGGGACAACCGCACGCATCTCTTGGTCGAGGCCGGGCCGGAGTTGGCCGGGGCGTTTGTGCGGGGCGGATATGCCGATCGGCTGTGGGAGTTTCGGTGTGGCCGTCGCATCGACGACATGACGGCGCCGAACGCGGCGGCGGCGCCGGAGGGATATTTCGAGACGGGGAAGATGGAATTGGAGGGGGATGTGCTGGTCGAGTCGCTGAATCCCGGCAGCGCGGCCTATTTCGGGAAATATCGGTCGGCGGATTGGGGATACGTTGAAAGAGACAAGGTCACGCGGGGAGCGGGTTGATGGCATCCGCCAAGGTGCAATCACGGGCGCCGGGGCGGCGGCGTTGTTGTTTGAGCGATGGCAACCGGCCCATCAATGTCCCCCCCTCTTTTAATCCGTCTCTCTGTTCCGTCGGTGTGCTCCGTGCCCTCGGTGTGCTCGGTGGCCCATGGCGGATTGAATACCGTAGAGGTCGCCGAGGCACTGAGAGTTGGCAAATGCCGTCCCCGAGACGCAACCTTGCGGTGGGTGAGATAGAGCAAGCCCGTCCGGATGGTTGTCGGAGGTTGTTCGTGTGAATTCAAGAAAAACCGGCGAACTCATGCGGCGAGAGGCACGAGGGTTGCATTCATGGTTTCAGTGCGAGCGGCCGCGTCAGGGTGACGCGGGACGCGATCGTGCGAAACCACTTTAATGAAGGAGTGCATCATGAAGAACGGAAAACTGAGTCTGGCTTTGGCGGCGGCGATGACGTTGGGCGGCATGAGCTTGGCGACAAGTTATGGCATGGATGAGCAGATGCCGGCCAAGGGACACGACATGGCGAAGATGGATGGCATGGCGAAAATGGACGGGCAGGCCGAGAATCTGCCGGCCCTGAAGCTTCCGCAGGGGACCAAGGCGGTCGAGAACGCCAAGACCGAGGGCATGCGCGACACCATCGCCGAGGTCGCCGAGGCCGCCATGAGCAAGGGGGGCTTCGGGAACATGGTTGAGCGGTTTGTCGACCAAGACCGGAATCGGCTCGGCAAGACCGAATTGACCGAGGCCGATGTGAAGAATTGGGATGGCCGGGTGGAGCAGCTCCAGAAGGCATTCCAGGCGAAATATGGCCATGAGTTCGACATCAATGATGTGAACAAGGCCTTGGCCAATAGCATGGCGGTCGAGGGGGAGATCACCGACGCCAAGGCGTTGGCGATGAACTGGCCGGTTGCGATCATCCCCGCCGGAGGCGATGCCCAGCCGGACAACGTCAAGCGGACGACCGCCGAGAACCGCGATGTGTTGGAAGATGACGCCAACATCGAAAATGGTCGTGAGATCGCGGTGATCCGCATGGCCGGCGTGGCGGGTTTGCCGACGTTGGATGTGTCCATGATCGACGAGGCCGGCGGATGGAAAATCGACCTGCCGAACAACCGCACCACCCGACAGGTGTACGACGACGTGATGAAGCACATGACCTACGTCGGTGAAAATGTCGACAAGTGGCCGGCGGACGCGCAATCGGCCTACAAGGTGTGCGCCCAGCATGTGCTCATGGGCATTTACGGCGTGGATCTCCCGGCAGCGAAGAAGTGATCGGACCTTCCGATGTGACAGTTTGACGCGGCGCAAGCCCGTGGCCCTTGGGTCGCGGGCTTGCCCGCGCGCGGTTGCGGGTGCTACAACCGGAAGTATGAGGGCGATTCATGTGATGGTATGGGTGGCGGGATGGGCGGCGACGGCTTGGGGGGGGACGCTGCGGACCCTCGATGGGCGGACATTGACGGGGGACATCCAGTTGGCGCCGCAGGGATGCTTCCTGGTCGTTGCCAAGCAGGGCAAGCCGGTGAAAGTCGAAGTGGGCGAGCTGCTGGAGGCGCGTTTCAGCGATGATGCCGACGCCGAACCCGGCGCCGGGGCGCTGCCGGCGCCCTGGACGGCCAAGGACATCGGGGCGGTTCGGCCGGCGGGCAAGGCGGGATGGTCCAACGGCGTCTTCTCATTGCGCGGCGGGGGAGAGGATCCGTCGGGCCGGCGCGACGCGATGCAATTCATCCTCCAGCCGATGTTCGGCGATGGCGAGATCGTGGCCCGCGTGACCGAGGTGCAAGGGGCGTTCGGTTTCGCCGGCATCATGCTGCGCGAGAGCATCGAGCCGGATTCCAACTTCGTGATGCTGGTGGCCGGCGAGCGCGGGGTGGCGACATCGCATCGGGGCGATCCCAAACGCGGTGGCGTGTCCAAGGTCGTCCGGGCGCCGCGGTGGCCGCAGTGGTTGCGCATCAAGCGCAACGGCAAGCGCTGTGTTTTCGAGATGTCCGCCGACGGCAAGGCGTGGGAGGCGGTGGGGGACGCCACCGTGGAGCTCGGCGACACCGTGGCCGCGGGATTGGTGGCGTCGGGCGGGCGCCGCGGCGCGAGCGTCGCGGCGGTGATCGACCAAGTGAGCGTCACCGGCCGGAAGGTGCGCGAGAAAAAAGGCCCCGCCTCCGAGCCGGTCTTGCCGCGCGGCGTGCGGACGACGGGGGGATCGACCGTCAACGGCGAGGTGATCCGCCTCGACCGCGACAATCTCACGTTCCGGCGCGACGGCGCGGAGCGGAAAATTCCCCGGTCGGCGGTGTCGGTCATGATGTTCGCGGATTTGGACGCCAACGCCGCGGCAACGCTGGCGTCGGCCCGATCGGGGGTGCTGCTGAAGTCCGGGGATTTTTTCCAGGGGGACGTGCGGGAGATGCGCGACGGGCGGGTGACGGTGGACAGCATCCTCTTCGGCCCGCGCGATTTTCGCGTGGGCGATGAGCTGCTGGCCGCGGCGCTGGGACCGGCGGGGGAATCCGACGGGACGTTCGCGGTGCGGGCCAAGGGGGGCATCGCACTCCGGGCCGATGCCATCGCCATCGACAAAAACGAACTGACCGCGACGGTGGGGGGGGTTGGCGCGGTCAAGGTGTCGGCGGGGGACCTGCGCGCGGTCCGGCTGACCGGCGGGCGATTGGGCGATTTGGACGCGGTGGCGTCGAAACGCTCGGCCTTGGAAGGGTCGGTCGGCGTCGACACCGCCGCGCCGTCCATCCATGGCGAAGGCGTCGCCGGGTTCATCGCCGGCACGAAAACGGATTATGCCCTCGGCGGGCGCTATGGACGGCTGCTGGGACAACTGGCTGTCTCCGAGACGATGGCGCCGACCAGCCGGCTGCGCTGCACCGTCCGCGGCGACGGACGGGAACTGCTCAAGACCGGCGAGGTGACAAGCGTCGATGATCCGACTTCCCTGTCGCTGGATCTGCGGAACATCCAAACATTGTCGGTGATCGTCGAGAATGTCGATGGGCCGTTCGGCGGGGAGATGACCCTGTCGCGGCCGCTGCTGATCGCCAAGTGATCGCCATCAACCGGTCCGGCGATGCCAGTCCCATCGCCGATCCACCGCGGTGGCATCTTCGAATGATCGCCATCACATCGCCGACAGTTGCCAGTCGATGTTGAGCTCGTCGCACAGGGCGCCCAAGGCGCCGCGGAGCTTGGACAGCGGGACCGATTGGGGAAGGCTCAGGACCAGTTCCATCTCGAACACCGGCGCCCCGGTGATCGGCGCGGCCGTCAGTTCGGTGTCGAGGCTCTCGATGTTGACCGCCATCGACCGCAACAGGTGGGCCACGCGATGCACCAGACCCGACTGGTCCATGGCCGTCGCGCGCAGGCGATAGGGCCTGGCCGGGGGGGCGGCGGAGGGCTTGGCGGGGTCGGCCGGGCGCAGCTCGACATGCAATTCGGCGGTTTCAGCGAGTTGGGCGGTTTCGGCGCCGATCCGCTCGATGACCGCGGCGTCGCCATCGACCAGGAGCATCATGGCGAACTGGCCGCGCAGGTTGACCATGCGGCTGTCGGCGATATTGCCGCCGCGCTGGAAGATGAATTGGGAGACCGCCTCGACCAACCCCGGCCGGTCGGTCCCGATCGCCGTCAAGATCGCGTGGTTCATGGAATGGAGGGTAAATCCGACGGGAAAAAACACAACCCGTCGGACGGGCGTCGGACGTGCGGCGCCCATCGAGGCGCCGAAACCCACGACTGTGGCATGTGGCATTGCCGCGGCCGTTTCGGTGTGCGAACGGGGATATCCCCCCGATCGCAACCCGCCACCACCCTTGGCAGCCTCATAATCGCGACAAGATTCCCAGGTGCGAACTCCTCCTTGTTATACACAAGTTGAGGGCCAACCGCCGTTGTTTCCATGTCGCGGCGGCGCCTCGCCCCCGCTTTTCCAATTCAAGGCTGTCCAATTCAACGCGATAAGGGCGGCGCTCCACGGGGGTTTTCATAACCTCCAAACCCACCTCCGCCCGGTGGTCCCCCCCGAACGGGGGCGAGGCGCCCCCGCGACAAGGGGGCTGCTGCCGCCGGCGGCGGACTTGCGTATAACAACGAGGTGTGAACGCCCGCGCGGAAACCGCAAGTTCCGCGCGGGCATTTGCCAGCGTGGGGGCGGGGGGGTATCCTGTTTCTTCCCCGGATCGCCGATGGGCGGTCGGTTTCACGCCATCCTGACCTTGCAAGCTCAGTCACTGGCATTACTTAGCATGAGCGGCGACCGATGACCCGATGGGTCCGATCGGGCGCCGATGATATGATGAACGCAGTGCGGAACGATATTCGGAATGTCGCCATCATCGCCCACGTCGACCATGGCAAGACCACGCTCCTCGACGCCCTGCTCCGACAAAGCGGCAACTTCCGCGACTCCCAGGTCCAGCAGGACACCATCCTCGACTCCAACCCGCTCGAACGCGAGCGGGGCATCACCATCCTGGCCAAGAACTGCGCCATCGCATTCCGGGGGCCCGATGGACGCGACATCAAGATCAACCTCATCGACACCCCCGGCCACGCGGACTTCGGCGGGGAGGTCGAGCGCGTGCTGTCGATGGCCGACGGGTGCTTCCTGCTGGTCGACGCCGCCGAGGGACCGATGCCGCAGACCCGCTTCGTGCTGAAAAAGGCCTTCCAGCACGAGCTGCATCCGATCGTCATCATCAACAAGATCGACCGCCCCGACCAACGGGCCGACGAGGTGCTCGATGAGATCTTCGACCTGTTCGTCGAGCTCGGCGCCGACGACGAGGCCCTGGATTTCCCGGTGCTCTACGCCAGCGGGCGGGCGGGGACGGCCAGTTGGTCGATGGAGAAGCCGGGGACCGACATCCAGCCGGTGTTCGAGGCGCTGCTCAAACACGTGCCGGCGCCGCATGGCGATGTCGAAAAGCCGCTGCAAATCCAGCTCACGAGCATCCAGTACAACGATTACGTCGGGCGCATCGGTGTCGGGCGCATCTACAACGGTCGAATCACCAGCGGCCAGCAGATCGCGCTGGTCAAACGGGACGGCGCGATCGTCAAGACGCGCGTGCAGCAGGTGCAGCTTTTCGAGGGGCTGGGTCGGAAGAATGTCGAATTCGCCGAGGCCGGGGACATCGTGGCGCTCATCGGCATGGACGGGGTGGACATCAGCGACTGCGTGTGCGACCCGATCAATCCGGTGGCCTTGGAGGCCCAGGAGATCGAGCCGCCGACGCTGACGATGATGTTCAGCGTCAACGACTCGCCGTTTTGCGGTCGCGAGGGCAAGTATGTCACGAGTCGCAATCTCCGCGAGCGACTGAACAAGGAACTGGAATCGAACGTCGCCTTGAAGGTTTCGGAATCGGGCAACAAGGACGCCTTCAAGGTCTCCGGTCGCGGGCTGCTGCACCTGGGCATCCTGATCGAGAACATGCGCCGCGAAGGATACGAGCTGTCGATCAGCAAGCCCCACGTCATCACCCGCAAGGACGAGAACGGCGACACCCTCGAACCCATCGAATATCTCGTGGTCGATGTGCCCGAGAGGAACATGGGCGGGGTGATGGAACTGGTCGGCAACCGCAAGGGCGAACTGGTCCGCATGGACAACCGCACCGGGCAGGTCCACCTGGAGTTCACCATCCCCGCGCGGGGACTGATCGGACTGCGGACGCGAATGCTCACCGCCACCCAGGGGCAGGCGATCATGCACCACAATTTCTATGAATACGCCGCCCTGCGCGGCGAGGTGCCCGGGCGGGCCAACGGGGTCATGATCTCCAACGTCACCGGGAGCGTGAACGCCTTCGCGCTGAACAATCTTCAGGAGCGCGGGGCGATGTTCGTCGAGCCGACCGACCCGGTCTACGAGGGTCAGATCGTGGCCGAGAACGCCCGCGACAATGACATGGTGGTCAATCCGACGACGCAGAAGAAGCTGACCAACATGCGGACCACCAGCAGCGATGAGAACATCATCCTCAAGCCGGCCCGCAAGATGACCCTCGAGCAGGCCTTGGAATACATCGAGGAGGATGAGCTGGTCGAAGTGACGCCGCAGAGCATCCGACTGCGCAAGGAAATGCTGACGGAGAACCTTCGCAAGAAGGCCGGCAAGAAGACCGCCGCCGTAGAGGCGTGATGCCGTCGGGGGTGCGTTGGATGGCGCGCGATGCGGGCGGCTCCGCGGCTGGCATTGCGGGCAACCTGCTGGAGGATGGCGTCGATGCAAAAGACGTTTCAGAAGACCGGGGCGCCCTCGGCCGGGGGCGATGGCGGAATGAGGGCGCCGGTGGGCCGATGGGCGATCCATCGGAGGATGTACGATTGGGTGCTGTCGTTCGCCGGCGGGCGTCATGCGGCCGGGGCGCTGGGGGCGCTGGCGTTCGCCGAGTCGAGCTGCTTTCCGATCCCGCCGGATGTGCTCTTGATGCCCATGTGCCTGGGCAACCGGCGCAAGGCCTTCTGGTTCGCATCCATTTGCACGATCGCGTCGGTCCTCGGCGGCATCGCCGGATATTTCATCGGCTGGGGGCTGTGGCACGCGCTGGAGGGGTTTTTCTACGCTTATGTGCCGGGGTTCCACAAGGAACAGTTCGAGTACGTCCGGAAACTGTATGAGAAATACAGTTTCTGGGTGGTCTTCGCGGCCGCGTTCACACCGATCCCCTACAAGGTTTTCACCATCGCCGGCGGGGTGTTCGGGGTGGCGCTGGCGCCTTTCATCGCGGCGTCGGCCATCGGTCGGGGGATGCGGTTTTTCATCATCGCCGGACTGATGTGGTTCTTCGGCGAGCGGATCGTTCGCTTCGTGGACCGCTATTTCAATCTGCTCAGCATCGTGTTCATGCTGCTGCTGATCGGCGGGTTCGTGGCGGTGAAACTGGTCAAGTGAGGGCGGGCTTCATTCCACCCGTCGGATGTTCGGATCGGTGAAGATGTCCAATTCATCCCGGCTGGGGCTTGAGAACTCGGTGACGATCGCGCCGTCGTCGCCGGCCTGGAACCAGTGTTTGATCCCCGGTTCGATGGTGTATTGCCCGCCGGGATGCAATTCGATCTGGTGGAACACCGTGTAATGCCCGGCCGATGTCGCCGGCGGGCGGCAAGCGGGATTCGCCGTGCGCTCGCCCTCGACGAACAGATACACCACCCCGTGGCGGCAGCGGAAGGTCTCGCGCTTGCCGGGGTCGGCCCGTCCATCCGGCAGCGTCACCGGCGGGTGGCGATGTTCCGGGCAGGTTTGGCCGGGCAACAACGCCAGTTCCTTCCCGCAATAGCGGTCATTGTTCACGCAGACGACGACGCCAAGGCCTTGGCGCTCGAAGTTGCCCAGCGCGAAGTCGGCCAGTTCCATGCCATCGCGTTCCGCCGGTGACAACACCACATGGGCGGCATCGAAGATCTCGCCCAGGCGTCGGCGCAAGTTGCGTTGTGTGTCGGGACTTCGGGAGGGTTGCGCGGACATATCGGCTCCGATCGGTGAGGGTAGCGGATCATTTTCGGACGCCGACGCCGAGGCGTCAACCGTGCGGTGGCCCAGCGGTTGCCCCCCAGCTTGAGACGATGCCCCATAAGCGCGAAGAAAACCCCCGCGAAAGAGGTATCGCGAGGGTCATCGAAAGCGGGCGAAGGGGGTCGAACCCTCGACATTCACGTTGGCAAAGGGAGAGCACCGGGTTCTAAGTGCCGTAGATACTGGACTTATGACACCGCCGGCGAACGCTTGTACTCCCGCTTGTACGCCAAACGCGG
>JBBSAF010000038.1:0-13095 GCA_038252525.1 Tepidisphaerales bacterium | reverse complement strand
GGTGCTGTGGCCAAGGAAGGGGGAGCTTCTTCGTGGGGGGCGTTGCGCGGGGGGTCATGGCGCCTCCAGGGTTTTGGGCGGAAGGAGGCGGGCGGGGACGCCGACGGCGACGGCGCGGGGGGGAATGTCGATCAGGACGACGGCGTTGGCGCCGATGGTGGCATCATCGCCGATGACGACCTTGCCGAGGATCTTGGCGCCGGCGCCGACGTTGACGCGGTGGCCGAGCACGGGGGCGTCGAAGGGTTTGTCGAGGGAGCGGTTTCCGAGGGTGCAGCCCTGTCGGATGATGCAGTCGTCGCCGATCACGCAGTCGCCGTGGATGACGATGGCGCCTTGGTGTTCGATGACGACGCGCCGGCCGAGGCGGACGCTGTAGGGCAGCTCGATGCCGTAACGATTGCGGCAGCGCCGAAACAGGCAGCGATACAGCACGCTGAAGGGCCAGCGGAGAAGTTTGGATCGGATGCCCATGCGCCAGTTGCCCAGGCGGTGGACGGCGACGGCGCGGAAGCCCGGGCGGGTCCAGTCGCGCCCATGGGCGATGTAGTCCTCGTGGATCCGGCGGCGCAGGCCGAGCGAGGGTTGGGAATCCGGTTGGCTCATCGTGGGAACCCCTTGGCGAAGACGCTGTTGCGGGCGAAGTCGCCGAGCAGATGCGGCGGATCGGTGTCGGGGCGGCGGGTGAGGTGACGCCGCGCCCGCCAGAGGGCGTGGCCGATCATCCAGGCGGCGTCGGCGAGAAGGGCGTCGAAGCGGCCGAGATTGCGGGAGAAATAGCGTCGGCGGGACTCGAACCAATAGGCGGGTCGGCGTCGGCGTTTTTTGGGGTCGGTGACGCCGGAGGATTGCCCGACGAGATGGACGACGCGGCTTTGGGGGACGTACCAGGCCGGCCAGCCGGCGCGTGCGGCGCGGAACTGGAAATCGACCTCCTCGTAGTACATGAAATAGGACTCGTCGAGGAGGCCGACGGCGTCAAAGACCTCGGCGCGGATCATGATGCTGGCGCCGGCGAGCCAATCGGTGGGGTGGGGGGCGTCCGACGGCGGGGGGGCGACGATGAAGCGGGCGAGGAGCTTGGAGACCGGGCCGAGTCGGATGGCGTTCTCGAACTCCGAGGGGATGGAGGGGAAGCGGAAGGCGGAGCGCTGGGGCGCGGCGTCGGGGTCTTCGAGGCGACTTCCGGCGATGGCGGCGCGGGGGTGGGCGTCGAGGAAGTCGGCGAGGGCGGCGACAGCGCCGGGTCGGACGAGGGTGTCGGGGTTGAGAAGGTGGATGTATTGCGGGCGGTCGGCGCCGGCGAGGGCGATGCGGAGGGCGGCGTTGTTGGCGAAGGCAAAACCGCCGTTGCGGGCGAGGGGAAGGAGGGTGGCCCAGTCGGACCAATGGTTTTCGGCGATGGCGCGGGCAAGGACGGCGGGGGAATCGTCGGCGGAGCCGCCTTCGACGACGATGACGCGGGCGCCGACGGGGCCGACCTGCGGCGCGAGCGATCGCAGGCAATCGACGGTGAGGCCGGCAGTGCGGTAATTGACGATGACGATGGCGATGCGGTGGGGCATGGGTGGCTCAGTGGGCGTTGGCGGAGGTCTCGGGCAGGCCGCGAAGACGGCGAAGGAGCCAGGCGAGGGCGCCGGCGCCGAGGCAGAGTTGCAGCGGCTCGAAGGGCATGGAGAACCTCGCGGCGGTGAGGGTGAGGGTGTAGGTCAGCAGGCAGAGGCCGACCAACATGAGCGGGAAAAACAGCGGCCAGCGGCGGCGGAGGGCGATGGGGAGGCCGATGAGGGTCATGAGGACGATGGCGGCGCGGGAGCCGATGTAGGCGAGGTTGTGGGATTTGGGATTGTCCCAATCGACCCAGAGGGTTTTGCCGAGGCGGATGAGTGAAAGATCGGCGTAGCGTCGCGGATGGGCCTTGATCCAGGAGGTGGCGAGCTCCTTGAAGATTTTTTCGCGTTGGACCTCGGTTTTGCCTTCGAGCCGGGCTTGGTCGGCGGGGTCGAGGAGGTCGTATTGGCGGATGTCGTCGGCGCCTTCGCGGCGGAGATGGAGGTCGTCGAGGGCGAGGAGCTTGGCGTCAAGCTCGGCCTGTCGGGCGGGGTCGATGGCGGGGCGGTCGGTGCCGGTGGCGTGGTCGTTGGCGCCTTTCCAGACATTGACCCAGAAGGTGGCTTTGATGGGGACGAAGGCGTGATGGACGCGGTAATTGCGGTAGGTCCACGGGCCGATCACGACGATGACGGCGAACAGGAGGAGGACGGCGTTGCGGAGGCGGATGGTAAATGGCAAGGACCGCCAGAAGAGGATGACGACGCCGGAGAGGGCCATCACGGGGAGTAGGACCGGCTCGGTGAGGGCGGCGGCGGTTCCGACGAGGCTGAAGGCGATCCAGGGGGCGGGGCGTCCGGTTCGGGTGGCGCGGGTGAAGAGGATCATCACCGCGACGACGGCGGCGATGATCCAGGTGATTGCTTGTGCGAAGTTGGAGGCGTAGATCTGGGTTGGCCAGACGGCGCAGGCGGCGGCGGCGAGGATGGCGGCGGCGCGGGCGGCGCCGAGGGCGCGGGCGAGGCGGTAGGTCAGCCAGATGACCAAGGTTCCGACGGCGGCGTTGACGAGCATGGCGACGAGGAAGGATGCGGGGGTTTCGACGCCGAAGATTCGGAAGACGCCGGCGAGGAAATAGGGGTAGGTGGGGGACTGGATGCTGGTGGGGCCGAAATGTCCGAACTCGCCGAAGCTGAAGCCCTCGCCGTTGAGGAGGGCGCGGGCGATGGAGGCGTGTTCGGCGGGGCCGGGGTTGTTGGCATAGGAGCGGGTCTTGAGGATGACGCCGACGCGCAGGGCGAGTCCGAGCAGGCAGAGGAGGGCGAGGAGGATGGCGGCGCGGCGTCGGGTCATGCGGGGTGTCCGAAAGGGGTGGCGCGGGAAGTGGCGGGCACGCGGGACCGGGCGGGGGCGGCGGCGCCGGCGAGGTAGAGCTGGATCGTGCCGTTGGTGAGTCCGAGGAGCACCATGAAGAGGATGGCGTAGGTGAAGCCGAACCAGACGGTATACATGCCGGCCATGGTTCCAAAGACGCTGGCGACGAGGATGGCCAGGGGGAAGGGGGCGGCGCGGCCGCGCGGCGAACACAGGGCGCGGGAGGCGCCGGCGCCGATCACGACAGGAATGGCGAGCATGAGGGCAAGATAGACCCAGCCGTTGCGGATGAGGGCCAGGAGGTAGCTGTTGTCGACGCTTTCGAGCTGGAGCTCGTCACGGGTGATGTTGGCTCCGCGTCCGAAGGGACCGGCGTCGAGGCCGACCTGGAGGCCGCGTTGGACGATCATGGCGCGGTTCATGAGGCTGGATTCGCCGATGCCGGCGCCGCGGTCGAAGTTGACATCGACGCCGAGGAGGTAGGTTGTCATGGCGACCCCGCCGAGGATGCCGAGGATCGCCACGGCGCCGAGGTGGCGGCGGACGAGCGGCGAATGGCGGATGAGGAGGAAGACGGCGAGGAGGGCGGCCAATCCGACGAAGGCGGTGAAGCTGATCGACGCCAGCACGCAGGCGGCCAGGGCGCCGACGGCGAGCTTGACGCCGAATCGGCGCGTGCCCGAGGCGGTGGTGGCGGCGAGGAAGAGGGTCATGCCGATCAATTCGACGGCGACGTTGCCGAAGTCGATGGGGTGGACGAAGGTGGCGCGGGCGCGCATGAAACCGTAGCGGTGGTAGACGAAGTCGCCGGAGGGTCCGGCGAGTCCGGTGGCGATCATGAGGCGCGAGAAGAAATAGGGCCAGAGCCGGGCCTCGATGAGGGCGATGATTCCGAGGAAGACGGCGACGGCGATGACGGCCTCGAGGGCCAGGCGTCGGGCCTCGGGGGAGGCGATCATGGCGCGGGCGAGGAAGTAGGGGACGAGCATGGTGACCAGGACGCTGGAGCCGGTGCTGACGCCGGTGTAGAAGACGGCGGTGGTGATGGAGGTGACGATCTGGGAGGCGCCCATGGCGATGAGGACCCAGTCGAGGAGGATGAGCTTGAAGGGGAGGCGCTCGCCGAGGTGGGGGAGCAGGCCGAGAAGGATGCCGTAGACGGCGGCGACATCGGCGGTGGCGTCGGTGAGTCCGGACAGGGAGAAGGGCACAACGAGGTTGAACAGGAGGAGGGTGGGGAGGTAGACGACAGCGAACGCGACCGCCGGGCCGCGGGTGAGGGTGGCCACGAGTGCGGCCAGGAAGATCAACCCGAGGAGCGCGATGTTCATGGGGTGGCCTCGGCGACGATGCCGGAGGCGGCGGGGCGCGCGGGGCGGGGCGGTGGGGCGGGGTGGGTGGCGGTGTGCACGGCGTCGGCGGCGATCGCGGCGGCAGGACGGATCGGGGCGGCGTCGGCGGCGATCGTGGAGGCGGGCCGCACTGGGCGGGCGTCGGCGGCGGAGTCGTTCGATTGGCAGGAACCAGGGTCGGGTGTTTGGCGGGCGGCGGATTCCAGCGCTCCGCGGGCGGAGCCCTCGATGCGGGCGATCAAGAAGGTGGGGCGGCCTTTGACCTCGAGGAACACCCGCGCGAGGTATTCGCCGATGATTCCGAGGGAGATCATCTGGATCGACGCGGTGAGGAGCACGATCACCGCGAGGCTGGACCAGCCGGGCGGGGGTTTGGGTTGGAACTCGGGGAGCAATTTGGCGGCGATGATCCAGGCGGTCAGGGCGATGGCGCCGACGACGCAGAGCATCCCCAGTCGCGTGACCACGCGCAGGGGGACGCTGGAGAAGCTGACGAGTCCGTCGGCGGCGAGTTTCAGGAGCGCCTTGAAGGTGTAGGCGGGGACGCCGGCCTGTCGGGCGTCGCGCTCGTATTCGACGCCGGATTGTTTCAGGCCGATCCAGGTGCGCAGACCGCGGACGAAGCGTTGGCGCTCGGGCAGGGCGTTGAGCAGATCGACGGCGGAGCGATCCATGAGGCAGAAGTCGCCGCTGTCGAGGGGAATGCGCAGTTCGCTGACCATCGAGAGCAGGCGGTAAAAACCCCAGTAGGCAAGCCGCTTGCCGAACCATTCCTTGCGTTTGCGGCGGATGGCGTAGACAACTTGGAATCCCTCGGCCCATTTGTCGAGGAATCGGGGGAGGATTTCGGGGGGATCCTGGAGGTCGCAGTCCATGATGGCGACGACATCTCCGCGTGCGACGGAGAGGCCGGCGGTGACGGCGGCCTGGTGTCCGAAGTTGCGGGTGAGGTGGACGGCGCGGACGTGGGGGTCGACGGAGGCGATGTCGTCGAGCAGGACGCCGGTGCGGTCGCGGCTGCCGTCGTTGACGAAGATCAGTTCGAGGTCGAACCCCCTCTCCGCCAGGGTCGGGATCATGCCGGTGAATCGCGCGTGGGTCATCGGCAGGACTTCCTGCTCGTTGTAGGCCGGCAGGACGACGCTGAGCAGCCGTCGCGGAGGCGGATTATCGGACGATTGGGACATTGCGTCGATTTCCATTGGGGGATCATCGGCCGGAACGATCCGTGCCACACCATCATATCGGCTCATCGGTCCCCGCGATGCAACCCGATCGCCCCGAACTCCGACCCGGCGACGTGTCTTTATACGCGCCGACGGCGAAATTGCCTACGCCCGATCGGGCGCCGGCGCCTTTTCGACCGCGCGGCGAAGGGCGGCCTCGAAGCCGTCGGTGGCGTCGTCCCAGGTGAACCCGGTGGCGGTCGCCAAGGCCGCGTCGGACATCGCCCGCCATTGCGGCGCGTCCATGCCCAGAACCCGCTCCACGCGGTCGGCCAGCGCCCCCACATCGCCGACATCGACCAAAAAACCGTTGGCGCCACCGACCACGATGTCCTGCGGGCCGCCGACGCGGGTGGAGACGACCGGGCAGCGGCAGGCCATGGCCTCGAGGGGCGGCAGATGAAACCCCTCGGCGTGGCTGGCGCACAGCCACACATCGCACTGGGCGTACAATTCCCGCAGGCGCTTTTGCGGCGGGGTTTTCTCGATCTTCGCCCACGGCGGGGGGGTGACTTGGGGGGTGGGGGTTTCCTTGCCGAACATCACCAATTTCAGGTCGGGATGGCGCCGGCGCACGACCTCCAGGGCCGCGAAGGCGTCGTTGGCGCCCTTGAACGGGACGGCGGCGAACATCATCCCCACCGTCGGGGTCGGCTGTTTGCCGCGCGGGGGGGCGAAGAACAGCTCCGTGTCCACGCTGTTGGGCACATGCGACACGTCGGGGTCGCCGAAGCGCGATTCGGCCAACTCGCGCAGCCATTTGGAGATGACGATCTTGTGCATCGGCAGGCGCCAGGTCGCCTCGACCCGCTCCGGCGGACCACCCCAGGTCTCGAAATGTTGCAGGAAATAGGCCTTGGCGCCCTTGGTCGGGGAGAGTCGGGCGACCCACTCGGCGGTCTCCCACCAAGTCGCCACGATCACATCGGCATCGGGCACATCGGCGTCGGTCACGGGACGGCGCATCGGCATCTTGCGATGCTCGATGGGCGAGTCGTCAAGGTACGACGGCAGATATTTGACATAAGGGGTCCACTCCCGGCGTCGGAGCAGCGCCCGCAATTGGTCGCGCCATGGCGTCGGCCTGACCGGCTGGGACACCACGCACACCTCATGGCCGCGGCGCATCAGGCGCTCGGCGTAGGTCGCCACCACGCGGACGCCGCCGGCGAGGCTGGCGGTCTCCAGGACGAAGGTGATGCGCATCAGGCCGTCCGCCTTCCGCCGCGCAGCCGATTTTTCATTGCCCGCCAGATCGCCCCGGCCCGGCTTTGGCCGAAATGGTAACGCAGTTCGGCGAGCTTGCCGGGGATGGGCTGTCCGTAATAGGTCGCGCCGGGGATGGAGGTGACACGGGCGGCGTTGAGGTATCGGTGGATGTCCTCGCGGCGTTGGTATCGCTCGCGGGTTGTTTTCAGATCTTCGTTATGCACGTTGGTGTGGAAGATGGTCCAGGTCGGGTCCTCCCGGCGCACGAGCGTGTATCGCTGGTGGTTGGCGATGTAGCGTTCCCACGCGACCTCGATGAGGAACCGGTCCTGCCCGGTCGTCGCCGCGGGGTTGGGGGCGCGGAAGCCGGAGCTGATGTAGGTTCCGGCGAACTCCTCCATCGCGGCGATGAACATGTCGCGCTTGATGAGGGTGAAGTTCTCGCTGCACTTGTCGCTGAAATACCATCCCGGCCAAGGTCCGTCATGGTGTTCCGACGGCAGGTTGAACGAACCTCCCATGGCGAAGGTATCGGGTCGGTCGAGATGGCCCACGGCCTCGGCCAGCCAATGGTCGTGGCCTTGGCGGAAGGGCAGGGTGTCGAACTTGTAAAACAGGAGGTAGGGCTTGAGTGCGATGGCGGGGGCGGTGTGTTCGGCGAGATGGGCGCGTTCCTTGGGGGTGTCGGGATGGCCGGGACGGACCATGAGGAGCTTGTCGATGAGACCGTCGTCGAAACAGTCGCGGGAGGCGTCTCGGGTGGCGACGTCGGAGCCGTTGTCGAGGACGACGACCTCGCCGGGGCGCCCGCCCATGAAGGCGAACCAATCGTTGAGCACATCGCGCAGCGCCGGTCCGTCGCCGAAATTGGCGGTCACGAGAGCCACATCGTCCAAAACGTCGGGCAAGTCCCTCATGGCTCGGGTTTCTCCACGCTGAATCGCTTCACCTGTTCATCCATCCGCTTGAACGGATACCATCGGGCCAGCGCCCGGTTGCCCGCCGCCGTCGAGCCGAAGAACCCGACGAGGAAGCGGTATTTCGCGGCGTCGGGGTGATTCGGTCGGATCACCGAAAGCAGTCGCATCTTCGCCGCCTTGGCCGACCATTTGATCGACTCGATGGCGTATCCCGGCCGCGACCGCCGCGGGGCGCGGCCGCGGAGATAATCCAGCCACGGTCCGCTCTGGGCGCCGTCGGCGATCAATCGGCACAGGTATTCATCGGTCAAACGCCCCGGTGGCAGCACATGGCGCATCTTAAGGGCCGGGACATACCAGGTTTCCCAGCCGAGCCTTTGGGCGATGAGTCCCATTTCGGTGTCCTCGCCGTTGCACAATTTGCCGCCGGAATGCCCGACGAGCTGGCAGCCGATGTCCACGAGGATTTGTCGGACCAACGGCGTGCGTCCGGTCAGCCCGGCGCCGGGGGGGGGATCGACGTGGGGGGCGAGGAGGCGCTGGGGCCGGTCGCCGAAGTCGCGGATGGCCAAGCCGTCGCGGAATCGCTCGTCGAAGTCGGGGGGCTTGGTAACCGGGTCCTCGAAATGGGCGTCGATTTTGCCGCCGATGAATCCGACGGCGGGATGGGCGTCGAGGAAGGCGACGGCCTGGGCGATCCAATCCGATTCGAGCCAATTGTCGTCGTCGACGAAGGCGATGATTCGCCCGCGGGCTTCGAGGGCGGCGCGTTTGCGGGCGTGGACGAGGCCGGCGCGGTCCTCGCGGATGACCCGCAGGTTGGGGATTCGGTCGGCGAAGGATTCGGCGACGGCGGAGGTGTCGTCCTTGCTGGCGTTGTCGATGACGATCAATTCCCAGGAGAGGTTCGAGGGAACCCCTTGACGTACGACATGGGCGAGCGTTTCCGGGAGCCGTTTTTCGGCGTTGTGGGCGCAAATGGCGAGTGTCAGATCGAGTTCGTCCATGACTCGTGATGCTCCTTGGCCGATGAAGACCGGAAAACGGGGGGCGGGGGCGAGGCGCCTCGTGGTTATACCCAAGTCACCGGCCAACCGATGTCGTTTTCATGTCGCGGGGGCGCCTCGCCCCCGTCTTTCCAATTCAAGCCGATGAGGACGGCGCTCAACGGCGGTTTTCACGAACTCCAAACCCATCTTCGCCCGGTGGTCCACTTCCGAACGGGGCCGGGGCGGCCCCGCGACAAGGGGACTGGCGCTGGCGGCGACGGACTTGTGTATAACGGAGGCGAGGCGCCTCCGCGACATGGGGATGACAATCCCCCAAGGCGCCGGCAACGGACGAGGCGCCCGCAGTCGCGCCGTTTTGGCGGCGGCTTCAGGCGGATACTCGAAGTGCCGCTCGCCGCTTCAGGGCGCCATCCCAACAGCTCGTCGGCCGCCCAGGAGGCGTCGTCCGAGGGTCCACACGCCGATCTTCGCAGGGGTTTGGCGCGGTTTCAAGGCGACGGCGCGATCGTAGGCGCGGTTGCCGCGACGAACTTGGCGTTCGGCGTGGGGCAAGAGCCTTTCACGCAGGACGGGCGCGTCGCGCCATTGGTCCACAATCGCCCGGCGCAGGTGGTCGGCCAGATCCGGCTCGTCGGCCCGGACCAGGACAAGCCCGTCGGGGAATTGGCCCATCACGCCGCGCATCTTGGCGACATAGTAATCCGACGCCGCGACCCCGACGACGGGCACGCCCTGGGCGAGGGCGAAGATGGCCGCGTGGTAACTTCCGGTCATGACCACCCGGCAGGTTGCGGCGCGGGTCATCACCTCATCGGGGGAATCGGGCGCCGGCCAGGCGCGGGCGTTGTCCATCAGCCGGGCGATGGCCGCGAGGTCGGAATCCTCATCCTGCAAGGCGATGGGCAAGGGGACGAGGGGCGCGTTCAATGCGCTGGACAACTCCGCGAGCACCGATTTGAACACCTCGACGCGCTCGGCCAATGCCCCGGCGTAACCGGCGATTCGCAGGTTGACACCGATGCCGTCGCCCAGCCGGGGCGGGCGGAATGCCAACGCCGCCTCGACGGCATCGTCGCCGGTGGTTTCGATGTGCGCGGCATCCACGCCCAACTCCGTCAGCAAGGGCAGGCTTCCGCGATCCTCGCGCAACGCGATGAGGCCGGTTCGCCGCAGGGTCGGGGCGATCATCTCCCGCATCGACGTGGACCGGATCGGGCCGATCCCCTGTCCGAGCAGGGCCGTCGGCTTGCCCAGCGACTGGGCCAAGGCCAGCGATCCCAACACCATCTTGGCCTGATGCTCGAACGGGTCGGTCAGGAACCCACCGCCGGTGCCGATCACGAGGTCGGCGGCGTCGATCGCCTCGAGATACGCCTCCATCGGGCCGGCGTCCTGCCCACGGGCGATGAGCAGCGGACCCATCATCGAGCGGAGGAGTCCCGCTCCGCGACGACGGGCCGAATCCAACCGGCGGGCGAGGGGATCGTGGATCACCCCCGGCAGCCTGGCGCGGTCCAGCAGCGTGGTCAGCGCCCATTGCTCGACACCGGCGCGGTCCAGCGGCGTGAGTTGGGGACACAGCCGCCCCAGGCGGGCGGCGTCGGCCGTGAGGCAGTCGATGCGGGCGCCGGGGCATCGGTCGGCCAGGCGGCGGGCGGCCACCTGCAGCATCGCCACATCCCCAATGTTGCGAAGGGAGTACGATGAATTGTCCAGAAGAATCCGCCGGGGACGGTCCGACCGGGGCCCGCCCGGCGCGCGGCCCTCGGCCATCGCCGCTGCGGCGCGGTCCAACGATTGTTCGAGTCGATCATCCATCATCGCGCGACATCCCAGCTCATCCGGCATCGGACAAAATCAAGCTTTCCTTGGATCCATCCCGACGACTACGGATCGCCCCGGCCAACCTGCGCAATCGCGTCCGCAGCGCCACCGCGCCCTTCAATCGCCTGAGCCATTTCGGACGGTTCTTGCGACGCAGGTGCGTCCGCAGCGCCGCCTCCAGCGCCACCGTCCATGATCCCCCGGTGCCCTTGGCCTTGGCCGCGTCCAAAATCTCCCGGATCGCGGCGTCGGCCGACGGGGTGAGGAATCGATTGGGCCAATCGCGGATGAAAGCGTCGTCGGCATCCTGCGAAAAGCATTCCGGCAATCCCGCCCCCACGGCCCGAAACAGCAGCACCGATCGCAGACACTTGTAACAGCGTCCGCAGTTGACACTGAGGTCGTCGCCCTCGTAGCAAATTCGCACATGCCGCCGGGCCGCGGGCCATTGGGCGATGGCCTCGACCTTCTGCCAGCGCTCGAAGGCGGCGGCGTCGTGTTCGATATTGAAGACGCCGGTGGAGAATCGCCCATCCATGAGCGGGGTCGATCCCCAATCGTGCTGGAAACTCCGGTAGGGCACCCCGCTGGCGATCAGCGCCCCGGCATGGGTCCGCTGGAACAGCAGCAGCACCGCCGCCAACGCCGACCCGTGCATGTGTTCCCAATCGTGGTCGGCGACGACCTGGCGCCAATTGGTGGCCACGGCGACCAGCGGGACGCCGATGCTTTGGGTGATCTTCGACGCGCGGGCGCGGGCCTTGGCGAAGGTGTCCGGGCGGTCGATGGAGATGTCGAAGCCGTGGACCATCACGGCGGCCCCGATCGGCCGGGCCAGCCGCCCGCACAACCCCTGGGTGTGGCGCCAAAGACTGAACGAGGCGTCGACCCCGCCGCTGAAGGCGGCCGCGAACGTCGGGCGGTCCGGCGCGGGCGGTTCGGCCTCGGTGTCGGCGCGGAGCGCGATCTCCGCATACAGATCCGGGCGGAGGTGCGCCCAGGCCGCCTGGAACTCCGTCAGGTTTCGCAGCAGCGTCGGCGACACGCGCCCGTGGACATGCAGCGGCAGGCGCGCCTTCATCGCGGAGAACAGCATCGCCGCCGCCAGCGAATCGCCCACGTCCGCCACGCCGGCGGCGAAGGCGTTGTCGATGGCGTATTCCAGCCGGCGCGGTTCAACGCCCGGACGCTCGATCCGCGCCGCGAAGGTCGTCGTCGCATGTCCCGCGACCGGCGCCAGCGGCCACACATGAATCGTCTGGTCCATCCCTCGATCCTTTCGTTCCCCGATGCCGCCCGCCCCGACGCGGGGAGGGCATCACCCATTATGCCCCGGCGGGGGGGGCGAACCCAAGGGAATATTCGGAAAAAACCCACCACCCGCGGCGCCCGCCGTCCCCTTTATCCCGTTTATGTGGATGGAAATGAAGCGCGGTCGGATTTGACGACAGTTCCGCACCGGGCGCGTCCGATGGTTATCGGACCCCGGCCGCGCATCAACCCGGCGAAAGCCACCGCCGCACGCGCCCGGGCAGGTTCCGCGCGCCCAGGCGAAATGCCCGCAGCGGGTGCCCCGTCGCCCACTGGCGGGTGAAACCGCCGTCGATATTCACCCACGGGTCGCGTTTCCTCGCGGCCCTCCGCAATGCCGCATGGTCGATCCGGCCGGTGTCGCGGAGGTGGTCGATCAAATGTTCCAGCAGCGTTCCGGGCTTGGTTTGGCCGGGGACGCCGTCCCTGACGACGGTGTAGTAATGGAAGATCCGCGCCCGCCGCGCGAACCGCGGTGAGGCGTCGATCATGGCGTTGAACGCCACCGGCATCCCTCGCAACGAGACGCCGGAGGCCCGGACGGCGCTGTTGAACGCCGGCTGGTCCAGCGGTTGGCCGAAATCCCGATGGATGCGGCGCCAATGCTCGTGATATAGCTCCCCCGCGCGGCGCGCCGCCGGGGCGTCGGACCACCAGACCACGCCGCTGTTGTAATATCCGGCCAGGTCCACCGGCCAATCCATCGTCCGGTAATACTCCCGCGCGAATCCGGGATAGACCGGCGTCGGGTTGCCGGGCATGCGGTCGAGCACCGCGCCCATCTCGATGTCGTCGCCGACCAGGTCGGCGATCGGCGCCATCATCAGCGCGTCCAGGTCGAGATAAAGGAACGCCCCCGTGGTCGTTGCCCGAAGGGAGGTCTTGATGAACCGGCTCCGCTCCTTGGGCGTCGGCAAATCGACCGGCGTCGCCACGATCTCATCGAAGGATTCGGTCACATCGGGTCGGCGGGTCAGCGTGTCGGCGGTCGCGCCATCGACGTGGAGGGTGATTCGCGCGTTCGGGCAGGCCAGGCGCGCCGCCGCCGCCGAGACGCAGGCCATATCGGCGTACCGGTCGCCGGCGCCGCTCACCAGAACTTGGCGGATCGTCAGCGGACCGGCGGGGGACGTCGTCGGCGCGTCCGTCGGCGCGGGGGTCATGCGATTTTCCACGTCGAGTCCAGCGCCAAATACCCCTCGCCCACCGCAGG
The DNA here is from genome assembly GCA_038252525.1 of Tepidisphaerales bacterium. Taxonomy (GTDB): domain Bacteria; phylum Planctomycetota; class Phycisphaerae; order Tepidisphaerales; family Tepidisphaeraceae; genus JBBSAF01. The sequence goes on along the minus strand of JBBSAF010000038.1, from coordinate 105 downwards.
CAGCCGGCCGGTGCCGAAGCGGTCGGCGAAGACCACCTCGATCCGGGCGGCCTGTTCGATGCGCTCGGCGATGACGTGGCCGTCGCTCAGCACCAGGTCGATCTG
>JBBSAF010000037.1:0-13446 GCA_038252525.1 Tepidisphaerales bacterium | reverse complement strand
GCGGCCGGCGGCGACGGAATTAGGTATGGCAACGGGGCGCCTCGCGACCGCCTTGTCAATGCAGGGCGATGAGGACGGCGCTCAACGGCGGTTTTCACAACTTCCAAACCCGTCTTCGCCCGGTGATTCCCCCCGGACGGGGCCGAGGCGGCCCCGCGACGAGGGGACGGCGGCCGGCGGCGACGGACTTAGGTGTGACAACGGGGCGCCTCGCGACCGCCTTGTCAGTTCAAGCCGATGAGGACGGCGCTCAATGGGGGTTTTCACAACGTCCAAACCCCTCTTCGCCCGGTGATTCTCCCCGGACGGGGCCGAGGCGGCCCCGCGACGAGGAACTGCCGCCGACGGCGGACTTGTTTATAGCAACGAGGCGGGGGGCGTCCCCACCACATGAAATGCCGCCGATTAGCCGAAAGTCCCGATGCGCCATGCGCGACGGGCCGTCGGGGGTCGGGCAATCCGCCGGTGAGGACATTGGCGGGCAAGCGCGGTCGCGTCTCGACGTGGCGCGCATGGGCGAGGCACACTGTTTCGGGTCGACAAACGCAAATTGACCCCCGACCCCGGCGTCCCTAAAGTCCACGAGTCGTTTCCCTCCCTCCCCGTTTCGCGGATCCCCCCATGCGCTGGTTCATTGCGGTGCGCTATTTCGTCTCCCACCGGCGCCAATCCCTGGTTTGCATCGCCGGCGTCACCATCAGCGTCATGATGTTCGTCACCATGACCTCGATGATGAAGGGCTTCAGCCAGAAGTTCATCGTCGAGACCGTCGAATCCTCCGGGCACATCACCGTCCACGACGAACCCCGCGAGGCCACCACCCCCATCCTCCAGCGCGCCTACCCCGACCCCGACGCCCTGCTGGTCGTCGAGGGCGTCAAGCCCCGCGACACCGTGCGCAAGATCAAGAACCCCACCGGCCTGATCGCCACCCTGCGTCGCATGCCCGGCATCACCGGCGTCGCCCCCATGGTCACCGGGGAGGCCATCAGCACCTACGGCACCAAGACCGTCAACCTCGCCATCCTCGGCGTCGATCCCGATCAACAAACCGCCGTCACCACCATCGGCGACAAAGTCATCGCCGGCGCCTTCGCCCGGCTGAAGACCACCGCCTACGGCGTCGTTCTGGGCAGCGGCGTCGCCGACAACCTCGGCGCCCGACTCGGCGATGTCATCTCGCTCTCCAGCTCCACCGGCGGCAGCGCCATCGCCCGCGTCGTCGGCATCTTCCAAACCGGTGTCACGCCGGTGGATTATTCCCGCGCCTACATGCTCCTCAACGACGCCCAGACCCTCTTGGACCGCAAGAACATCATCAACGAGATCATTCTCCGCACCGACGACTACGAAAACGCCGACGCCTACGCCCGGCAGATCGAATCCATCAGCGGCTACCGCACCGAAAGCTGGCAGGAGGCCAATTCCAACTTCCTCAAGATCTTCAACATCCAGACCATCATCACCCTCATCATCACCGGCGCCCTGCTCATCGTCGCGGCCTTCGGCGTGCTCAACATCCTCATCATGGCCGTGCTCGAACGAGTCAACGACATCGCCATCCTCAAAAGCTTCGGGCTTTCGCGGCACGATATCACCCTCATCTACCTCTTCCAGGGCGTGGTGATCGGGCTGATCGGCTCGGCGCTGGGGCTTGGGCTGGCCAAGCTCTCCATCGAGGGCCTGCGGCGCCTGCCGATCCAGATGGAGGGACTGGTGAAGGCCGACGGACTCTTGATGACCGAGAATCTCGGGATGTACGTCCAGGCGGCGGTGTCGGCCATGGTGATCGTGATGCTCGCCGCCGTTTACCCCGCGCGGCGCGCCGCCGGGTACGATCCCGTGGAGGTCATCCGTGGCGCTCACTGAAACCCTGTTCCGCGCCGTCGCACACCCCGCCCGACGCGCCGCCGCCGACAACCCCGTGGAGACTTTTGATGGCGCCCGTTGAGTCCACCTTGCGATCCGCCGTCGCCGCGCCACTCGCGTCGGCCGACCCGACGCCCCTCCTCCGCGCACGCAATGTTCACCGATTCCTCGGCGAGGGGGAGATGGCCAACCACGTCCTCCGCGGCGTCGATGTGTCGTTCGCCCATGGCGAATACGCCTCCATCGTCGGCGCCAGCGGCTCGGGCAAGAGCACCCTCCTTTACCTCCTCGGCGGGCTGGACCGTCCCGACCGCCTCGACGAATCCGGGCAACCTTTCGATCCGCCCAGCGTCGTCCTCATCGACGGTCTGGACACCTCCAAACTCAACGACGCCGAATTGGCCGCGGTCCGCAACGAGAAATGCGGCTTCGTGTTCCAGTTCCACTACCTGCTAAAGGAGTTCAGCGCCGCCGAGAACGTCGCGTTGCCGATGTTCAAACTTGCCCGCCTCACCCGCGACCAGGCGATGGACCGGGCGGTGATGCTGCTTAAGCAACTCGGTCTGGCCGACAAGGCCAATCGCCGCGCCAATCGCCTCAGCGGCGGCGAACAACAGCGCGTCGCCGTCGCCCGCGCCCTGGCCAACGAGCCGGCCGTGCTGCTGGCCGATGAACCGACCGGCAACCTCGACCGGCACAACAGCGAGCTGGTCGCCGAGATCTTCGACGGTCTGGCCGCCGCCGGGCAGGCGATCGTCATGGTGACCCACGACCTGGCCATGGCCGCCCGCGCCCGCCGGCGCATCACGATGGAGGACGGCGCGATCGTCCGCTCGGAATCGTGAGGGGAAGTTGCGGGGTGTGGGTTGCGGGTTGTGCGTAGCGAGTTGTGGGTTGCGCGGTGCGGGTTGTGCGTTGCGAGTGAGTTACGGGTTGCAAGTTGTAGGTTGTAAGTTGTAAGCGGGGAAATGCGGGGAGTTGCGGGTTGCGAATGGGAATCGACGCCCGCGCTGTCCTCTCCACCTACTGTCCTTCCGCTTACCGTTCCGGGTTTTGCGTTGGCGCCTGCGCTTTCCACCGTGGCGAGCGCGTCCCGCCCTTGCCTTCATGGATCGCGCTTCCCTCACTCCACCGCCCCGATCACCGCCACGTGCCGGCCCATCAGCCCGCCATTCCGGCGATGCGAGAAAAACTCCGTGGCATCCCGATGGGTGCAGCGGTCGCTCACCGCGATGTTCGCCGCCTCCACCCCGGCCGCGCGCAACTGGATCGCCACCGCCGCCCGCAAGTCCACGTGCGCCCGGTCCCCCCGACCGGCCCGAATCGGCGCGGTCCCCCCGAAGCATCGCTCGAAGGCCGCCGCCACCTCCGGCCCGACCTCGAAGGCGTCGAAACCGATGCAAGGCCCCACCGCCGCCAGCCACGTTTCCGTTCCCCGTCCCGAAAGTCGCGCCATCGCCTTCACCGCCGCCAAAACGACCCCGCCCACGACGCCTCTCCATCCCGCATGGACCGCGGCCACCCATCGCCCGTCGGCGCCGGCCAACAAGATGGGCACGCAATCGGCGGTGCGGATCGACAGCAGCCGCTCGGCATCGTCGCTCACCAGGGCGTCGGCCCGCGTCGCCGGATCTTGCCAATCCCCATGCCGCACCGTCACCACCTCCACCCCGTGCACCTGATGCACGGCGATCCGCTCGCGCCCGACCACGCCGACGGCCTCGGCCAGCAGCGCGTGATTGCGCGCGAGGTTCGCCGGCGGATCCGGCGCCTCGCACGGATGGGGATTGCCGAAGTTGAGCGAATCGAACGCCCCCGTGCTCACCCCCCCGATGCGCGTCGAGAAGGCGTGGGGAATCCCCGCCGCCGCGAACTTGGGCGCGATGTGGAATACGACGCCGTTGCGATGACTTTTTTCGATGAGCATTGCGACCTCCTTGTGCAGATCCGTTTGTAGGTCGGTGCGGGAAACATGCAAGGCCACCGCCCGTGCCCCGGAAAATCGCCACGGTTGAACCCGTCGAATGTTGCAATTCCCCACCGTCAAGGTAGGGTATTTGGCAATGGCGGGGCATCACGATTCAGCTCATGGAGGTGGCCGGTGAAACAAATGACCAGGGACATGGGATTGCTCGCGTGGATCGGCGTTCTGGGCGGGCTTCTTTCGCTCACCGCCGGCTGCGTGGATGTCGTCACCTACTCCCAGGAATCCCGCAAGCAAGGCATCGAGCTTTACAACGGCGGGCAATACGCCGACGCCGCCGGCTCCTTCCGCACCGCCCTCCGTCAAAACCCCGGCGATTACAAGAGCCATTATTACCTGGGTCGCAGCGAGGCCGCCCTCAACCACTACCAGCTGTCGATCCAAGCCTATAAAGCCGGCCTTGATACCCTGAAACTCACCCTCGAGGGGCGAGAAGACGGCGCCTTCCGCAAGCTCATTCTCGATGGCCTCGCCGACGCCATCGCCAAGAGCGACGTGCGCGGCCCGGAGCTCGACAAGCTGCAAACCCAGGTCAAGGCCAACCCGTCGGCGGAAACCTACCTGCTGATCGCCAAGATATTCCGCGCCGCGCAGGACGCCGATTCCGCCCTCGATGCCTACAACCGCGCCACCCTCACCGACGCCCGCGACTTCGAGATCCTCAAGGAATATGGTTTGTATCTTGAGCAACTCGGACAGAATCAGCGGGCCGAGGTCGTGCTCCGCCAAGCGTACACCGTCAATGCCAAGGACGCCGAAGTCACCGCCGCGCTCCGTCGGCTGGGCGTGATTCCCGGTCCGAGCATCAAGGAGCAGAACCAACTCGTCGAGCCTCTCATCCCCCGCGGCCCGATCCCCCAGGTTCGCCTGCCCGGCCAACCCAAGGACGCCCCCCGTCCCGACGGCGCCTCCCCCACGCAATCCCCCGACGAAGGGCAGAAGGTCCGCGACTGATGGGGGGGCAGTTGTCAGTTGCCAGTGGACAGTTGGCGGTAGGCGGTAGGCGGAAGGGAAGTAGGCGGAGAAGAAGGGGTCGGTTGCCAGAAGGGGGGCGGCGACCTTCGTCGGCACGATGTCGGGCGGTGAACAAACCGGGAACTTGGCAATGCGCCCGGCGTCCAAACTCCGCCGGGCGTTTCCATTTTACGGCGAACCAGGGAGCCTACACCATGCCCAACATCCGATGGATCGCGATTGCCCTGACCCTTTTGCTCACCGCCACCGCCCCGGGCGAGGCCAGGCGAATCCTAGTCCGACCCGGCGGCGCCGCCGGCCAGGTCGGCCTCCCCCGGGCCATCCCCGATGCCCAAGGCAACCAGTGGATGATCTACCCCGGCGGCTGGCTCCAAATCCAGGGCAACACCCCCGTCTTTTCCCAGGGCGCCATCCTCAACATCAATGGCAACCAACCCGGCCAGCAGAACAACCTTGCCCGATACGATGAGAAAACCGGGGAACTGCTGATCGAAAACCTCGTCGCCGGCCCCGTCCGCGTCACCCGCCGGATCAAGCTCGACGACAGCACCGGCATGATCCGCTATGTCGATGTCCTCACCGGCGATCCCCAAAAGGATGTCGAGGTCCAACTGCTGCTCCAGTCCAGCCTCAATTACGGGATCCAGAACTCCGTGACCGTCCCCGACCCCAAACGCAAGAACCGGCAAATCGGCTGGGTCGCCATGACGCCGGCCAACAAGGCCGCCGTCGAAATGTACTCCGGCAAGGGGTCCAAAGTCGGCTTCGACATTCTTTCCGTCCCCAACAACAACATGTCACAGGCGACCATGGCGGTGTGGATCCCCGCCGGCAAGTCCATCGCCATCATGCACTTGCACGCCATGGCCGACACCGTGGAGGCGGGTCAAAAGATGCTTCTGGATGCGAAGGAACCCCGGATTGTGAAGGATCTTCCGGCGGAAATCCGGCGAATCCTCATCAACTTCGCCGGCAACGACGATCTCATCGGCGATGTTGAAATCCTCCGCGGCGACGCCTTCGATGTCGTCGAACTCCGCGCCGGCGACCAATATCGCGGGACCCTCGAACGCGCCGCCTACAAGCTCGCCACCCCCTACGGCGCCGTCGAACTTCCCGCCGCCAAGGTCGTCGGCCTCATCAACATCGGCGCCTTCCGGCCGCGCCAACTCGTCATCCTCGCCGACGGGCAGGTCTTCGGCGGGCTTCTCGACGACCCCACCGTCAATCTGCGCCTCTCCAGCGGGCAACTCACCGCCATCCCCCTCGACCGCATCTCCCGCATGGGATATCGCAAGCGCGAGGGCGAGCCGACCGAGTGGTCGTTCGACCGACCCATGGTGATGCTCCGCGGCGGCGATCGGGTCGGCGTCATTCCGCCGGAAAAGCCCATCGAGTTCGTCAGCCGCTACGGCACGTTGCAACTGGACCCCAAGAACATCTCGTCCATCGTCTTCGACGCCGAGAACCAAGCCGTCCACACCGTCTGGCTGACCGACGGCGGGCATCTCGCCGGCCTGGCCACCGGGGACGGGTTCACCATGGCGCTGGCCGACGGCGGGGGGGCGCCGGTGATATTCCCCGCCGCTTCCGTCGCCCGCATCGTCTTCAATCGTTTGCCGGAGGAATCCGAGCAAATCCGTCCGACGTTGACCGTCTCCAACGGCGACGAACTGGTCGGATCCCTGGTCGGGCAATTCAAGCTCGACACCGCCTTCGACACCCTCGCCATCAATGGCGCGGAAGTCCGGGCCATGACCCACCTGGAAAAATCGCCCCTCGATGTGCAGGTCACGCTCTGGGACAACACCACCGTCAGCGGGCAGTGCCAATCGCCCACCGTGGAATGCAAGCTGTTGAGCGGAATGACGTTGCGCGTTCCCGTGGCCTTGGTGGGCGAATACGACCAACCCATTCCGGCCCCCTCGGCGGCGACGGTGGATCGAATCAAGGCGTTGGCCGGTCAATTGGCCGACCCCGACTGGAAAACCCGCGACCGGGCCGAGGCCGAGCTGGTTTCGATGGGACCCGCGGTGCTGGGGGTGCTGACCGACCTCCGCCCCTCCGCGGTCGCCGAGGCCCAACAGCGAATCGACGCCATCGGCAAGCAACTCACCGAACAATCCGCCCCCAAACCCGCGCCGCCGGCGGCGATGGAACTGAACAAGGATGATTCGTGAGGGGAGAAAGTTGTGAGGGGAGAAAGTTGTGCGTTGCGAGTTGCGGGTTGCGAGCGCAATCAAGAGGCTAACACGCACTTCAAGTTCGCATCCACGCACAACGTCCAACGCGCAACCCCGCCCAACGCACAACCCACAACTCGCAACTCGCAACTCGCAACCCACAACTCGCAACGCGCAGCACGCAACACGCAACCCACAACTTCCCCGCTCACCGGCATCGTGCGGCGGCGGAGGCGATGGCGTCGGCGGTTTGACGGAGGGCGTCGGCGTCGGCGAGGATTTCCAGGGCGCGTTCGAGGGATTCCAGGTCGCTTTTGGCGATCAGGACGCAGGGTTCGCCGGCGTCGGCATCGACAATCTCGACGCGCTGGTGGCGCTGGCTGACGCGGGCGTGAAGCTCGTGGAGCGAGGCCCCGACGGCGTTGAGATGGATGGGAGGGGCGATGGCGGGATCGTTCGGTTGGGACATGACGGGCCTCGGAGCGAAGGAATTGGGCTTCGGCGGGCCACACGCCCGCGCTGCGATATCCGATGTTGATATGTCGCGGACGGCGAGGCGGTTCGGATCAATTTGAAATATTCCCCCGGCGCGCCTATGCCGGGGGCGACGATGTGGCCTTCTTGAGAAATTGGGCTCCCATTTCGTATTTGCCGTTGCTCAACGACCGGGACCGCACGATTTCGCACTCGCGAAGGGTGATGGGGGCGTTGTCGGGACGCATCTCGATCCGGCAGGATTGCCCGACGCGAAGCTCGATTTTCAGCAAAAACGAGATGCCCGACAGCGACAGGTCGCGGGTCGTGATCGCGTGGGTGGAATCGGCGGCCGGTCCGTCCAACACGGTGAGGACCGCCTTGATCCGCTCGATCCGCCGGTGCTCGCGCCGGCGATCCAAGCCAAAGGGAGCGGCGGGTTTCAATGCATCGGGAGGGGGTGGATTGGACATGGATTCGCCGGGTGTGGAAGTCGGTTTCAACCTTTGGTGAGGGAACGGGTATCACCAGCGGGTGATGGTTGGCCCATCGGACCGTTAGAATAACAAGGGCGGTCATCGGGCGGTGGAAAAAAGTCGACGACTCGATTTTGGCGGGGGCCGGGTGGACCGTTGCAATCGGACGGACGAGTCGGAATAATGCCCCGGCCAATGGGGTTGGAGCGTTCGGGCACTTGAGCGAGGGTGAGCACGTTGAAGCCAGACGAGCTTGTACCGAAACCGAATCGTGCGAATCGCGTCGGCGCCCGCGCGGGCCGGGGCGCCGCGCGGGGACGTTGGTTGGTGGCGTGGCTCTTGGTGTGGGGCCTGTGGGCGCCGGCGGCGCGGGGGCAGATCGACGAGGGGCAATTCCGCAAGGACCTGCAATCGCTGACGGCGGCGCCGAATCGCATCATCGGCTCCGACGGCTATGCCGCAGCCGGGGCATACCTCGAAAACCAGATCAAGACCCTGCCGAACGTCGAGCTGCAAACCCACGACTTCGAGGTCATGGTCCCGGTGACGCATTCGGCGACCTTGACCATCGACGGCCGGGGGATCGAGCGGGTCTATCCGTTTTGGCCGTCGCGCATTCGGTTGAACACGACTCCGGCGGAGGGGATCACCGGGAAGCTGGTGTACTTGGGGGACGCCACGTTCGAGGAGATTCCGCCGGCGACGGTGCGCGGGCAGATCGCGGTGGTCGAGGCGTCGGCCAAGGGACTGTGGTCGCAGGCGGTCTATTTCGGGGCGCGGGCGGTTTTGGTGCTGGGGACGGACACGACGACCAACGACCTATTGCAAAGCCACGAACTGCCGGTGCCGATGGCGATCCCGCGGTTTTACGTCCCGCCGGGGAAGTTGGCCGACGACTTGCGGGCAGGGGCGGTCGCGGGGGAGGCGACGCTGAAGTCGTCGGGGGATTGGACGAAGGCGACAGCCCGGAATTATTACGCGCTGGTGATGCCCAAAAACGGGCTGCCGACGGGATGGAACCCCGACTGGCAAAAGCCGGCGGCGCTGATGTTCAGCGTGGCGTACGACTCCAGCGGACTGGTCCCCGAATTGGCCAAGGGCGCCGGCCAGGCGGTCCAGGCGGCCAGCGGGCTGGCGCTGCTGCGGGATTTGTCGAAACAACCCCTGGATCGCCCTGTGGTGGTCTTCTTCGGCGGCGCCGATTCGATCCAGTTCCTGGCGACGCGCAACATGTTCATGGCGCTGTCCGATCCGCCGTCGAAATGGCGGGAGGCGCTGACGGAATTGGCCGAGGTCGAAACCGGCGCCCGCGAGGACCTGGCGAAATTGGAGGCCGCCGGCGGCGATGCCCACAAGTTCGACGCCAAACGCGACAACAGGGTGCTCGACCGGGTGGCGAAGATCGTCGAGACCGACCAGACGCTCGACCAGGATGCCCTGTTCCGCCTGCGGATGCTGCGCGATTCCGAGCGGTCGGAGGAGACCAAGGCCAAACGGGCGGTGCTCGAGGACCGGCAGGTGGCTCTCAGCGACCTGCGCTACATGATCCTGCGCCGCCCGGGCGATCTGACCGGCGACGCGTTGGCCGAGGGGCGAATCTATCTGGATCGGGCCAAGACCCGGCTGGCGGGATTGGTGGCGTCGGATGCCGCCCGGCGAAGGGAACTGGAGCGCCGCGTCGAGCTGTATGAATGGTTGGCGACGCGGATCGGTCGGACGACCCAACCCGACGACCGCAACAACTCGTCGCGGTTGATCGAGATGATGGTGGGGCTGGATTTGTCCGATCGCGGCGTTCGGGTCGGGCCGGTTCCGATGGGGCAGTTCCAGCGGGTCAGCGCCATCAGCAACGTGCAGAACTACCGCGACTGGTTCACGCGCCGGGCGCGCGATTTCCGCGAGGGCAAATCCGACGCCGTGTGGTTCGGGGCGATCGACAAACTGCTGGATTTCGAGCCGCTCAGTGGATCGCAGACCGCCCAGAGTTGGTTGTGCGCGTCGCTGCCGATCCCGTCGGAGCTGGCCGGGGCATGGGGGGCGCCGGGGTTGTCGATGGTGACGCTGGACGATCTGCGGCTGTGGCGGGACACGCCCAACGACACGTTGGCGAACTTGGACATCAAGGCGATCCTGCCGCAGTTGTGGGCGGTGCGGGAGCTCTATTGGCATGCATGGAACAGCGTGCTGTTCCGCGATCCGCTGGAGATCAAGTGGCAGCGCAACGAGTTCGACGGGCAGGTGGTCAGCCCCGCGCCGGGGCGCCCGGTGCCGGACCTGCCGCGCGAGGGGTTCCTGGCGACGTATTACTACGGCGAGGGGGACAAGCGGATTTCGCCGCGCGGCATCCCGTGGACGGTGGGCATCCGCCGCACCGAGGTTCGGGACTGCGACGCCGAGGGGCGATACCGCTTCGAGGGGATGACGCGGCAAAGCTTGGATTTGCAGAAGTTGGCGGTGCAGGTGTACGAGGTGACGCCGGGAACGGGTGCCATCACGGCGTGCACGGACCTGGGCAAGCAGGCCGGCGACATCAAGTCGGTGGTGATCATCACAGAGGTGATCCCCTCGGTGCGCAGCCTGGTCTTCGCCTGCACCGAGTTCAGCCTGGTGGGGCTGTATGACCCGCGGTTTTTGCAGGATCTCGGCGAGGTCACGCTCTTGGACGCCCGGCGCAACGCCGAACCACAGCGCTACAACGTGCTGATCGCCCAACGCATGATGACGGCGTTCGTCGAGTCGGATCTGTCGGCGTACCTTGTCTTCCGTTACGGTCGGGTGGGCAACCGCCTGCTGCTGCTCAACGTCGCCGACATCGCGTCCATGAAGCCGAGCCAGTGGCGCGGCAAGGATGTCAACCAACTGGCCAAGGGATTCCGGGTCGAGCAGTTGCGCGACCTCGGCGCCTTGGCGCTGGTGACGGCGCGGGACTTCTGGCGGACCGACGAGATCCGCCTTCGCAATTACCGGGCCGCCGGCGTGTCCAGCAAACTGCTGGACGACCTGCACGCCCAAGCCGCCGAGCAGATCGCCACGGCCGAGCGCCTGTCGAAGGGAAAGACCGGCGCGGGCGCGGTCCGCGAGGCCGCCGGGGCGTGGGCCAACGAGGCGCGGGTCTACCAGGCGACCCAGGACATGGCCGGCGATGTGATCCACGCGGCGATCTTCCTGCTGCTGCTGTGCGTGCCGTTTTCGTTCGCCATGGAGCGGCTGCTGATCGGCTCGCCGTCGATTTATAAGCAAATCGCGTACACCATCGGCATGTTCGGGGTGATGACCGCGGCGCTGTGGAGCTTCCACCCGGCGTTCAAGATTTCGACCTCGCCGCTCATCATCATCCTGGCGTTCACCATCATTTTCATGTCGCTGGTGGTCATCAGCGTGGTTTATGGCAAGTTCGACACGGAGCTGAAGCGGCTGCGGAGCGGGCGGGGATCGGCCGCCAGCACCAGCTTCGCGCGGGCGAGCGTGCTCATGAGCGCGGTGCTGCTGGGCATCGCCAACATGCGCAAGCGCCGCTTCCGAACCGCCCTCACCAGCGCCACCGTGGTGCTCATCACATTCGCCGTGCTGGCGTTCACCAGCGCCACCCATTACCTCGACACAACCACTCTGCCGACCGGCGTGGCCACGCCGTATCCGGGGATGATGCTGCGGCAGCGGGGCTTCCGCCCGATGCCGGAGGTCGCCATCGAGAACGTGCGCGCGGCCTTGGGCGACCGCCCCATGGTCGAGCGCTGGTGGAACATCGACGCCAGCGACGCCAAGAACCAGATCCACGTCGTGTCCCTGCCCGGCGCCGGCGCAACCCCGGTGGTCGGAGCGGTCGCGCCCCGGATCTTCTCGGCCCAGGCGGTGCTGGGACTGACGCCCGGCGAGTCGCGGCTGGCCCGCGATGGGCAGATCGCCGAAATCGCCAACGTGATCGGCCCGGATAAGTTCCAGCGCCTGGAAAATGGCGAACAGCGGATCATCTACCTGAGCGATCCGATCGCCGCGGAGCTGAAGGTCCACGAAGGCGACACGGTGCGAATGGGGGGGCTGGACCTCGAGGTGGCGGGGGTCTTCAAGGCCAACGACTTCGACCGCCGCGTGACGACCCTGAGCGGCGAGCCGTTGGCGCCGCTCAAGTACAGCAGCGGGGCGCTGGATTCCTCGGGCAAGCAATTGTCCGACAACGGCGCCGAGGCACTCGGGCTGGACAACGACACGACGGCCGGGGAGCTCAATGGCGCTTATGAACATCTATCCAGCAGCCAGTTCGTGATCGTCCCGGCGTCGGTGTCGCGCATGCTCCCCAACAGCAGCCTGCGCAGCATCGGCCTGCGCCTGCCCGACGAGCCGGCGGTGAAGACCGTGTCGGACCTCCTGGCCCGGCGGTTCGCCATCGCCCTGTTCGCGGGCTTCAACGACGGCGTGAAGCTGGTGGCCGCCAACGACCACCTCGGCGGCGTGAGCGGGGCGTCGCAGGTGGCGATCCCGCTGGCCATCGCGGGACTCATCATCTTCAACACCATGATGGGTTCCATCGCCGAGCGCCGGCGCGAAATCCACGTCTACACCTCGCTGGGACTGGCGCCGATGCATGTGGGCGCCCTGTTCGTGGCCGAGGCCCTGACCTATGGGCTGATCGGCGCGGTCTTCGGCTACGTCATCGGCCAGGGCGCCGGGACGCTCATGCTCAAACTCGGTTGGCTGGGCAATGTGACCCTCAATTATTCCGGCACCAGCGCCATGCTGACCCTCAGCCTCATCCTGCTGATCGTGCTGCTGAGCGCCTTGGTCCCGGCCCGGCTGGCCAGCAAAATCGCCGCCCCGAGCATCGACCGAACGTGGAAGGTGCCGCTGCCCAATGCAGGCGAAATCACCGCCCACCTGCCGTTCACCATCAACAGAACCGCCGCCGACGGGGCCTTGGCATATCTGGCCGAGTTCTTCGACGCCCACCAGGAAGGGAGCATCGGCAAGTTCTCGTCCGGCAAGGTCGAAGCGTTCAACTTCACCGACGGTGTCGGGGGGTCGAGCCGGGGACTCAAGACCGTCATTTGGCTGACCCCCTTCGACTTGGGCGTCCGCCAACATCTGCTATTGATGATCCATCCGGGGCAGTACGAGGACATCTACGAGGTGCAGGTCATTCTCCAGCGCCTCAGCGGCGACGATGGCAGTTGGTATCGCATGAACCGCTCGTTCCTGACGGAATTGCGCAAACAGTTCCTGCAATGGCGCAGCCTCACGCCCCAGCGGATGCTCGATTATGTCGAGGAGAGCCGAAAGCTGTTCCAGAACCCTTCGACCCAGGTGGTGCGGACGGCGCCCGGCGAGGGGGTTCGGCTGGCGTGATCGGGTCGTCGCCCGGCGAACGGGCGAACGGGCGAACGGGCGGGCGGCGGGCGGCGGGCGCACGGGCGGCCCGGCGAACGGGCGGACGGGCGGCGGGCGGCCCGGCGAACTAGCGGGGGGATCGTGGCGGCGGGCCGCGCGATCG
>JBBSAF010000036.1:0-13447 GCA_038252525.1 Tepidisphaerales bacterium | reverse complement strand
AGCATCCTGCTGCTCATCACGATCGTGGCGTTGCCGCGGGTGATTGCGACCATCGCCAACCCCAAGGCGCGAACCGGGCCGTATTACGATATCGGACGCCGCGCGAGCGTCACCATGGGGATCGCATATCTGCTGCTATTGGCGCTGCTCGCCGTCATGACGTGGCACACCGGGCGCATCCTGCACCCGTTCGGCGGGGCCTTCTGAGACGAATCGCGCCGCGCCGCGCCCGGCGTGCGCGCCCTCAGCGCATCGGCAACGGCGGATTGGCGTTGAACGTCGGCGGCACGGTGGCGCCGCGATACGTGACCGGCGTCATCGGCGCCTCGATGAACAGCGTCACCGGCAGGAAAATCGTGTTGACGATGAACAGCGGCACGTCGGCCAGCTGCTGCACACGCGCATCGGCGTTGGCATCGGGGGTCAGATAAAACCGCGTCGATCCCGCCAGCACCGCGCCGCCGGGATAAAGCGCCGACGACCGCTCCCAATTGCGATGGGTCATCGCGTCGTCGTGCTCGATGGCGACAATGTTGACCGCCACCGGGGTCGATCGGGTCTGCAGAGCGCATCCGCCCGCGCTGAAAAGCAAGGCTGCGGCGGCCAAACGCGGCAGCGATTCACGGATTGAAAACATGGTTGATGTCCCGGTTGAGGTCCTTGGGGTCGTCGGAATCGATGTTGTAGGTTTTATCCGATTTGTCGAAGCCGCCATACCCATAGGGATCGTCCAGCGCCCGCCGCTGACGTTCCGAAAAACTCGGCTGCGTGCTCGACGGCGTGGGCGCGCACGCGATCACCGACACCAGACCGACGACGGCGAACAGGGCATGGCGATGGCTCATCACACCTCCGGGGCGTATTCGATGCTGTAATTGGGCGCTTCCTTGGTGATCGTGATGTCGTGCGGGTGGCTTTCGGCCATGCTGGCGGCCGACACCTTGCAGAACCGGGCGTTTTTCCGCAGCGATTCAATGTCCTTGGTCCCGCAATATCCCATCCCCGCCCGCAGCCCGCCCACCAACTGATAGACGAAATCGCCCAGCGGCCCGCGATAGGGCACGCGCCCCTCGACCCCCTCGGGCACCAGCTTGCCGGCGTCCTTCACCGCGCCCTGGCCGTAGCGGTCGCGCGAGCCTTGCACCATCGCCCCCATCGAACCCATCCCCCGATAGGTCTTGTAGCGACGGCCTTGGTGGATGACCAATTCGCCGGGGCTTTCGTCCAGCCCCGCGAACAGCGATCCCATCATCGCGGCCGACGCCCCGGCGGCGATCGCCTTGGTGATGTCGCCGCTGTGACGGATGCCCCCGTCGGCGATCACCGGCACCCCGGCCGCCTCGGCCACGGACACCGCGTTCATGATCGCCGTCACCTGCGGCACCCCCACCCCCGACACGATCCGCGTGGTGCAAATCGCACCCGGCCCGATGCCCACCTTCACGCCATCGACCCCCGCGTCGATCAGGTCGCGGGCGCCCTCGGCGGTGGCGATGTTGCCGGCGATCACCTGGATGTCCCACTTGGCCTTGATGGCCCGCACGGTCTCGATGACATTCCGCGAGTGCCCATGGGCGGTGTCCACGATCACCACGTCCACATCGGCCTCGATCAGCGCCTCGACGCGGGCCAGGTCACTCACGCCCGTCGCCGCCCCCACCCGCAGCCGCCCCCGCGAATCCTTGCACGAATGCGGAAACTGATGGAGCTTGTCGATGTCGCGCATCGTGATCAGGCCCGTCAGCCGTCCCCGGCCATCGACCAGAAGCAATTTCTCGACCTTGGCCTGATAGAGGATGCGCTCGGCGGCGTCGAGGGTGGTGTTCTCCGGGGCCGTCACGAGGTTGTGTTTGGTCATCACCTGCCCGACCGCCATCGAATCGTCCCCTTGGAACTTCAGATCGCGCCGGGTCATGATCCCGACCAGCCGCCCGCGGTCGGGGGGCTGGCGGTCCGACCGCCGCGGGGTGTCGTACGGGTCGTTGGCCGCTCCGTCGACGATGGGGATGCCCGAGACGTTGAACTCGCGCATCAGCTTGCGGGCCGCTCCCACGGTCGCCGTCGGCGGCAGCGTCAGCGGATCGACGATCACGCCGTTCTCCGAGCGCTTGACCTTTTCAACCTCGCGGGCCTGGTTCTCGATCGACAGATTCTTGTGGATGATCCCGATCCCCCCCTCCTGGGCCAGCGCGATGGCCAACGCCGACTCGGTGACGGTGTCCATCGGCGCCGAGATCAGGGGGATGTTGAGTTCGATGGTTCGGGTGAGCTTCGAGCGGGTGTCGGCCTCGTTGGGCACGAAGTCGCTGGGGGCGGGAATCAGCAGCACATCGTCGAAGGTGATGGCGTCGAGCACGATCTTGGGGTGGTCCATGGGATAGGATTATGCAACCCCGCGGCCCTTGTCAAGGCGGCGCCGGTCCCAGCGCCGCGCGCTTTGACGCGCCGTAGTCCCGGCGTACAATCGCCCCCCTTCGCCGGCCGCCGCAGAGGCGCCCGCGATCGGCGAGCCTGTAGCTCAGTTGGTAGAGCAACGGACTTTTAATCCGTAGGTCCTGGGTTCGAGTCCCAGCGGGCTCAGTTTTATAAACCCCGACTTTTCCCCATTTGTGAATCACGTCAGCGCGGGCCGGCGTGCGATGAATTGGCCCATTCGCGCGGCGCCCGCCGCGCGATGGCAACATGCGTCATCCATGGCCTCCTTGCGGCCCACCTTTCAGCCGCACTGCCATTGTCCCTGAAAACCGCCTGCAAGAGGTGCTTATGGCGATGTGGGATCAAGGCAATTTCGGCCGCTTTGCTCACATCTGCCATCAAGATCAATGTGATGACAATAATTCCATGGATGTCCAAACCCTGAACGGGATTGGCAACTTCGTCCATGTCGCTTCGGCGCCTGCGAGCGCGGCGGTTGTGGTCGTTGGTCGGAGCAAAAGGCTCCCCGACGGGCCGCCACTTCGGGCCGCCACCCCCAACGGCTAGCGGGAGGCCCGACGGCGACGCATCGCCGCCAGACCGAGCAGGCTCAGGGCGGCCACGCTCGTTGGTTCCGGCACGGCGACGGCGATCTCGTGGGCGACCGAGTAATCCAGCGCCAACCCCGATGGAAGCGTGAAACCGTCGAATGTGCCGGTCCGCATGCCGGTGTAGGTCGCAAAGACGTACCGGGTCAGGTTCCGCGTGCCGGTCGCGGCGACCGTCACGGCGTCGCTCAAGCTCGACAGATCGATATTGCCGGTGATCGCCAACACGTCGATGGTGTCGCCGGCCAGATCGATGTTCAGGATGCTACTGTTGCCGAAGATCGTGTCGCCGACGAAGTTCAGCGTGCCGACCGTGCCGATGCCCGCCGATCCCGGGGCCACCTCGCCGCCGGAGTCGATGCCGATGGTGGGCGCGGTGAATGTGCCTGTGTCACCCGACAGGAAGCCGCCGGTGACGGCGATGCCCGTGGAGGCCGTCAGCTTCGAGCCGGTGTTCAGGACCGTCTTGCCGGCCGACTGGTTATAGGCGCCGGTCACGTCGATCGACGACGTGGCGTTGGCCGCGTTGAACGTGCCGGCGTTGGCGAGGCCTGCGGAAGCGACAACCCTCGTCGAGTGGCCCGCCGCCGCTGTCGATGCATCCGACACGTTGATCGTTCCCGTGTTGGCAAAGTTGGCCGCGGCGGTGTCGATCTGGAGCAATGTCGTCTGGGCCGAACCCGCGCCCGTGTTGGTGCTCGTGCTCACGTTGCTCACATTCATCGTGCCGGCGTTGCTGAAATTGGCGCCGGAGTCGATCACGAAACTGGCGGCGCCGGCCTTATTCGTATTCTTCGTCGGATCCGTCACGCTGAAGTTGTTGTTGTTTTGGAGGTTGATCTGGCCGCCGGCCACGGTCGTGAACGTCGTGCCCGTCTTGACTTGCACTTTCTCAGTTCCCTGGAGGGACGTGGTTTTTGGGTCGATGCTGCGGGCGTCGAGGAGGCCGGTCGCGCCCACGCTGAACGTACCCCCATTGATGACGAGAAGTTTGGCGAAACTCGAACCATCGCCAGGGGATGCAATCTCAGAATTAATCAACGTGCCGTTAATCGTGGTTGTGACACCCGACAGGGTGAATGTTTCGTCGTTGCCACTGCCGGTGAACGTGCCGCCGGTGTCGATGGTCAAGGCGCCGCCGTTGAAGGTCGTGTTTATTTGGGCCTTGATCGTGCCCATGGCGGCGGCGCGGATCGTGCCACCCGTGTTGTTGATGATCGGGTTGAGGCCTTGGAAGACGAACGTGCCTTTGGTCGCCTGGATGGTGCCTGCGTTGGTGACCGCATCGTTGTTTGTTGGCGTGGCCAACTGCGTGCCGCCGTTGACGTCGATCAGGCCGTTGTTGGTGAGCGTGAGGGCCCTCAGCTCGTAGCTACCGCCGGATTGGGCGTTCGTCAGCGAGGCGCCCGCAGCGATGGTCAGGGACCTCAGCGTGTCCGGGGTCGATGCGTTGAGGGTGGCCGCGAATGATCCGCCAATCGTGGCGTTGTCAACGCTTGTGGGCGCGACATCGACGTTCCAGTTATATTTTGTGCTGAATAGCGTGTTCCCTGCTCCTCCGCCGTCCCACGTTTTCGTCGCCGCCTGCGCCGTGGTGGTCGCGCCAGCCATCCCGGCCACCATCGCCAGCGCCGTCGCCGCCATGCGGGGGTTGGTTCGGGTCCGCGCGGTGCGCGTGAGAAAGTTCATCGAGTCCTTCGTTTGCATGGCCTGTCTCCGAAAAAGGTTAAGTGACTCGATCCACATTGCAGATGTTTGGATACTGACATGTTCTTGACCACTTACCTATAAATCCACCAGAAACACTGCAAAGTCAAGTTTTTTATTTTGAGGCATTTCCGTCGGGGGTTTGGCGTGGGCATGGGCGGACACCCAATGCCCTGAAAAACCCAATGCAAAGCGTTTGTTTCCGTTTTTGCGATCAAGTCAGACGTTTTCCGCCATGCTCGACTGCGTCGCCCGCCGATTTCCATGGATTTTCAATCCAAGCACCACTCGATCGAGCCTCCTTTGACTGGGTGATTCGACCCCATGGATCCCATCGAAAATGCCTTTCAAAGGTACTCGACGGTGACAATGTCGACGCGTGACATGTAAACCCGCTGGCCGGCTCACTGTTGGGTTGCCAAGTAAATCAAGAGGGTTTGCGAGTCGTTGTTACGACAGGTTCCATGGCCGAGGCAAAGACTTCCGACCTCTGTTGATTCTTCCATGGAAGCCTACCGCCGAGCTGCATAGAACCTTGGCCCGTGGCGTTAAGATGACGATGCTGGGGGATGTGGGCTGGCTGGGCGACGGTTGCCCGCGCGGGGTGCTTGCCGACCGGATGCGACATGGATGGGGGGGGATGCGTTGAGCAGGCACTGCGTCGTGTGCGTGCATGGACGCGAGTGGATACGAGTGGATACGAGTGGTACCACTCGCCTCAGCCCCTGCGTAACGGCCGCTCCGCCCTGGGGAGGGTTTTCGTAAATTATGAATTCATCGCTATTTATGGAAAAGCGGGCGATGGGATTCGAACCCACGACGTCAGCCTTGGGAAGGCTGCATTCTGCCACTGAATTACGCCCGCGTCGGGTGTGCCGCGCCGAAGCGCTGCGTCACCTTCGGCCAACGCGATTCGAACGCCGAAAGCAGCCTGGCCCCCCGCTGCAAACCGTTCCCATCGCGTCAACCGCGCTGAATCATACCGTCAACCGCCCGGCCATGGCAAGGCGGCGTTCCGCCGTGCGGCGGCGCGGCGGCGAGGCCGCGGAGGCTCGGCGCGACAAGGGTTCGAGCGGCGGCGCCCTGTGGCGCGGCCGGGGAGGAACGGCCGAAGCGTTCTTGCGGGCGGCGGACGGTTGCGGCTAATCTGGGCGCCTTGGATTGTTGGATCGCCGGCCGGGCCGGGGAATGACGGGCGTCGCATGGAAACAATGAAATCGAAGCAGTCCGGCGAGGGGGCGTTGCCCGACGGGGTGGCGGTGCGCGTCGAGTCGGTGGGCAAGGTCTATCGCCTGTTCAACCGCCCGCAGGACCGCCTCAAACAGGTGGTGTTCCGGCATCGCAAGAAGCTGTATCGGGATTTCCAAGCCCTCGACGACGTGTCGTTCGAGGTGGGGCGCGGGCAGGTTTTGGGGATCGTGGGGCGGAACGGTTCGGGCAAGAGCACGCTCTTGCAGATATTGGCCGGGGTGCTGCAGCCGACGACGGGTTCGGTGCGGGTCGGGGGACGGGTGGCGGCGCTGCTGGAGCTGGGCAGCGGGTTCGACTTTGAATACACCGGGCGGCAGAACGTTTTCATGAACGGAGCGATCCTGGGGATTCCGCGGGAGGAGATGGAGCGCCGGTTCGACGAGATCGCGGCGTTCGCGGACATCGGGCAGTTCATGGACCAGCCGGTGAAGGCGTATTCCAGCGGGATGTTCGTGCGGCTGGCGTTCGCGGTGCAGGCGTGCGTGCGGCCGGAGGTGCTGATCGTCGATGAGGCGCTGAGCGTGGGGGATGTGTCGTTCCAACGCAAATGCTACCGCCGCCTCGACGAGCTGCGCGACCGGGGGACGACGGTGCTGTTCGTGACCCACGACCTCAACGCGGTGGCGAGCTTCTGCACGCAGGCGATCCTGCTGGAGGGGGGGCGGGTTCTGCGCGAGGGGGCGCCGATCGAGATCGTCGAGCATTACCAGAAGCTGCTGTTCGGCGCCGACGCGGCGGCCTCGGTGCAGGAATATGGCGACGGGACGGCCCATTTCGAGGATGTCTGGATCGAGTCGGAAACGGGCGGGCGTCCGGCGGCGATGCGCTGCGACGAGCCGTTCGTGTTCTGTTACCGGGTGAGGTTCAAGGAGGCGGTGGACTCGCCGGTGCTGGGGATGCGGATGCGGACGGTGCAGGGGGTGGTGCTGTGCGCGACCAACACGGATTTGATGCGGACGGAAACGGGGACGGCGCGGGAGGGTGGGACCCTGACGATCCGGTGGCATTGCGGGGCGATGTTGTTGCCGGGGACGTATTTCCTGAGCTGCGGGGTGTCGTACCCGGACGCCGACTTGTTCATGTGCCGCCGTCCGGATGCGCTGAAGGTGCAGGTGACGGGGGCGACGGGTTTGGCGGGGGTGTGCCAACTGGTGCGCGCGGCGAGCATCGAAGGTTCGACGGCGCCGGGGGCGATGGTGGGCGGAGGTGGGCGGTGAGCGATTTGGCGGATGAGAACCTGGTCTTCATCGTATCGACCCCGCGCGCGGGTTCGACCCTATTGGGGGCCATGCTGGCCAGCCACAGCGCCATGACCTGCCCGCCGGAGCCGTGGCTGCTGCTGCCGCTGGCGACGTTGCGGTCGGACCGGGTGCGGGCCCATGCGGCTTACGGTTACGAGATGGCCCGCGACGCGGTGCGGCAGCTAGCCGACGAGAATCTGCTGGATGCGGGTTGCGCCGCGATGGTCCGGCGGATTTACGGGGAATTGGCCGGGCGGGCCGGCAAGCGGATATTCGTCGACAAGACGCCGCGGTATTTCCATATCCTGCCGCGATTGGATGCGATGTTCCCCGGCGCCAAACAAATCTGGATCAACCGCAACCCGCTCGATGTGATGGCGTCGTTGAAGGAGACGTGGAGCTTTCCGATCGGGGAGTTGGTGGGGGATGTGGTCAGCCCGTATACGTTCGACGCGACGATCGCGCTGCGCCGTCTGGCGGATCATTTCGATCATCGCACCCCCAACCAATTCATCGTGCGCTACGAGGATTTGGCGGCCGACCCCGAGGCCGAGGCGCGGAAGTTGTGCGCGTTCCTCGGCGTCGATTTCGAGGCGGGGATGCTGGAATACGGGCGAAACACGGCATTGGTCGGCACGTATCGGGCCGGAAGCATGGGGGACAAGAAGGTGTTGGAGCATGGCCGGGCGCATACGAAATCGCTGGGGGCATGGAAGCGGAAACTATCGCCGGAGGAGGTCGGGCGGATCGTGCGGACGCTCGGGCCGGCGATATTCGCGCGACTGGGTTATGGCGCGGCATGGGCGGAGGCGTGCGAGTTCGCGGATGTGGAGGTCGGGTCGATCCCGGCCGACGGGGAGCTCGATCGCATCGAACGGCAATACGAATCGTATGAGGGGACCGAGAAACTGGCGCTTCAGTTGGCCCAAAGCGAATCGGATCGCGCCAAACGCTTGGAACTGATCGAGTCGATGGGAAAGCGGATCGAGGAGATCGAGGCGGATCGGGCCAAGCGGCTGGAGGTGATCGAGACATCGGCGGCCCGGATCGAAAAACTGGCGGCGGAGAACCGGAATCTGGCCGGGCGATGGGAGCGCGCGGGGGCGGAATTGGCCGAGCGCGATGCGGCGATCGCCAACCAGGCGGTGCGGATCAATATGATCGAGGCCGACCGGGCGAACCGATTGAAGGCGTTGGAGGCGGCGGCGGGCCGGCTGGAGCTGTGCGAGGCCGACCGGGCGAGGCGACTGGAGGCGCTGGAGGCGACGGCGGAGCGTCTGCGGGAGGTGGAGGCCGATCGGGCACGGCGGCTGGAGGTGATCGAGAAATCGGCGGCGGAAATCAAGGTCTTGCGAACCGAGCGGGACGCGGCCAGGGCGGCGCTGGAATCGCCGGCGGGCAAGGTGTTGCGACGGATCGGGCTGCTGGGCGATGGCGCCGCGGGGGATAGGCCATGACGCCGACGATTTCGGTCATCGTGCCGTCGTTCAACCAGGGGCGTTTCCTTGAAACGTGCCTGGAATCGGTGTTGTCGCAGCGCTATCCGAAGCTGGAGCTGATCGTCATCGACGGCGGATCGACCGACGACAGCGTGGCGATCATCCGGCGCCACGCAAGCCAACTGGCCCATTGGGTGAGCGAGCCGGACGGCGGGCAGAGCGCCGGGATCAACAAGGGGCTTGCCCGCGCGACCGGCGAGGTGGTGGCGTGGCTGAATGCCGACGACTTTCATCTTCCGGGGGCGCTGGATCTCGTGGCGCGGGCTTGCGAGGCGGACCCGAAGCGGTCGTTTTATTTCGGGGATGGATGGCGGGTGGACGAATCGGGGCGCAGGCTGTCGGGATTCTTCCCCGATGCCAACGTGCGATTCAGCCGCAAGGCCTTGGTGATGGGATTGAACTTCATCCTGCAACCGGCGACTTTCATGAACCGCGCGATCCTCGAACGGGTCGGGCGGCTGGACGGGGATCTGCATTGGGGAATGGACAGCGATTTGTGGTTGCGGCTGTCGGGGGCGGCGGCTCCGATGGCGATTCAGGCTTCGCTGGCGGCCTCGCGGGAATATGGTTCGACCAAGACCAGCACCGGGGGATTCGCGCGGGCCGAGGAATTGCGGCAAATCGCGGAGAAACATGCGGGGATGGCGACGACGCCGGGGGCGGTGTGCTATTGGCTGGATACGCTGCACCGGTTCGCGCGGGAACGCGAGGATGTGTTCGGCAAAGGGTATGTGCGGGAGATCGAGCGGTTCTGGGCTGAGACCTCGGGGCTATTCCGCGGGTTCGGAGCGCGGGATGACGGATTTCCGATGGAGGATGAATGAGCGGGGCGGGCCGGAGGGTGAGCGAACCGCCTTGCTGTGATACACCTCGTTCACTCCGCCACGAGGGGCGCCGCGGGGCATTTGCTAGTCGCGTGGGCGCCTCACCCGCGTGCAACGGCGCGGCCGGCACGTGCGAAGTTTGAAGGTTGGGAAACAACGTCGTTGATCGCCGTCGTCATTGGCTTGAATTGACCAAAGGCACGGACGGGGCGCCCCCGGCAAGGGGGGAAGGCGACTGGACGCATCGGGATGCACCGACGGGACGATGGGCTGGAGGCAAGTTGGCGATGAAGATCGGGATTGACCTTCGGCCGCTGGCGGGCGGCGAATCGGGGGGAATCGCCCCGCACGTCAAGGGCGTGCTGGAGGCCATGATGCGCGCCCATCCCGAAGACCATTTCCATGTTTTTTGCACGATCTTCAGCCGCTCGCTGTTGGATTGCGACCTGCCGAACGTGACGGCGCGGACGTTTCCGGCGTTCAACTTTTATTGCCAACTCGACGCGGTGGCGGCCGACGGGGGGATCGACGTGCTGTTCCGGGCTTTCCCGACCCCGGGCGGTCCCGCATTCCCGATGCACCGGCAGATCGTGGTCGCGCCGGATTTGCAACACGAGGCGATGTCGGACTTTTTCGATCCCGAAATCCTCCGCGGTCGGCGCAAGGCGTTCAACTTGGCGCTGTCGTCGGCCGGCGCCATCGGAACCTCGACTCGGTTCGGACGGAAAACCATCCTCGATCATCCATGGACGCTGTGCCGGGATGTGTTCCTGATGCCGCCGGCCCTGCGGCACGATCAATCGCATGTCGAGCGCGGGGACTTGACCGACGCCGAGCGGGCGCTGGCGCCGACGGGGCGCTATTTCTTCTTCCCCGCCAACCTCTGGCCTCACAAAAACCATCGGCGGGTGCTCGGGGCGATGCGACGGGTGGCGTCGCGTCACCCGGATGTTTCGTTGGTCCTCAGCGGGCACCCGGAGGGATGGACGCAACTGGCCTCCGATTTCGCCGACGTTCCCGCGCGGCATGTGGGGTTCGTCAGCGCGCGGATGCTCCGGCATCTTTATCAACACGCGATGGCGCTCTGTTTTTTCAGCCTTTACGAGGGGTTCGGGATGCCCCTGCTCGAGGCGTTCGACGCGGGATGCCCGGTGCTCTGTTCCAACACCACCAGCCTGCCGGAGGTCGCCGGGGACGCGGCATTGACGGTCGATCCGACCGATGAACCGGCGATAGCGGCGGCGATGCTGCGGGCGCTGGACGAGCCGGATTTGCGGCGCGCATTGATCGACCGCGGGCGGGATCGGGCGTCGTTGTGGGATTGGCGCCGGTCGGCCCGAAACCTGCACGATGCCTGCCTGCGGGTGGCCGGGCGGGCCGATCGCGGGGAGGTGATCGTCACCGAGCCGCCGCGGGTGTCGATCGTCACGCCGAGCTACAACCAGGGACGGTTCCTGCGGCGAACGATCGAGTCGGTGCTGACCCAGGACTATCCCCACATCGACTACCGCGTGATCGACGGCGGATCGACCGACGAGTCGGTGGAGATCCTGCAAGGCTACGGCGACCGCTTCCCTTGGGTGAGCGAGCGCGATCGCGGGCAGACCCACGCGATCAACAAGGGCTTCGAGCGGGCCGACGGGCGAATCCGGGCGTATCTCAACAGCGACGATGTGCTCAAACCCGGCGCGGTGGCGGCGGCGGTTGAATATTTCCGCGCGCGCCCCTGGATCGACATGATCTACGGACGGGCCGACTACATCGACGAGTTCGGCGGGAAGATCGGCGATTATCCCACCTCGCCCTATTCGTTCGCGCATCTGGTCAACGAGTGCATGGTGTGCCAACCGGCGACGTTCTGGACGCGTCGCATCGCCGAACGCGTCGGGCCATTCGACGAGTCGCTGCACTTCGGCATGGATTACGATTATTGGCTGCGGATCGACCGGTTCGGCGGCGTCATCGAGCATGTCGATCAATCCCTGGCGGCGTCGCGTATGTACGCGTCCAACAAGACGCTGTCGAGCCGCGAGAAGGTCTACGCCGAGGTCTTCGCCATCACCCGCCGGCACGCGGGTCGCACGCCGCTAAGCTATTTCGCGGGGTTGTGGCACCACCGGGTGGCCGAGCGATCCGACACCTGGGCCGGGAAATTGCGATGGTTACCGGGGGCGCACCTGCAACTGGCGCTGTTGCATCACAAGCTGCACCACGGCGATTGGGATTCGCCACGGCGGCTGATGCGCGACGGCGGCGCCGCCATCCGCCATTGGCTCTGGACGCGCCGCGCGACCCAGGCGCTGTTCAGCCGCGTCGGCCCGTTGGCGGCGCTGGCCGAGCGCGACCGGACGGTGCGGGGGATGCACGCCGACAACTGGATCGCCCCCCACGCCATCCTCACCCCGCGGCATCCGCGCCGCGGCGCGACCATGCGCCTGTGCGGCACCACGCCGGTGGAGACCGATCTTCGCGTCCGCGCCGGCGGGAGGACGCTCATCGAACGGCATCTGGCGCCGGGGATCGAACACCGCATCGAGTTCACCCTGCCGATCGGCGCCCGGCGGATCGAGCTGCGATTCTCGCATCACGTGCTCGATGCCGTCCATCGCCGCCTGTCTTTCCTGGTGAGCGACACCAACCTCTTCGCCGAATCCGACTGGGTGTGAGTCCGCCGCGATTTTGTCGTCGGCGGAGCGATGGGGTATCCTGAGCCGTTTTGACCAAAGGACGGTTCGTGGCCAACAAAACCGCGCTCATCACCGGCATCACCGGACAGGACGGCTCGTACCTGGCCGAGTTCCTGCTCACCAAGGGGTATCGCGTCATCGGGTTATGGCGCAAGAGCACCATGATCAGCCCCCAGAATTGCGGGCATTTGATCGGCAGCATCGAGTTCGTCTACGGCGATTTGATCGACAGCGCCTCGCTGGTCCAGGTCATCGTCAAGTACAAACCCGACGAGATCTACAACCTCGGCGCCCAGTCGTATCCCGGCGAATCCTGGCGATTGCCCATCCACACCGCCGAGATCACCGGCCTGGGGGCGCACCGGCTCTTCGAGGCCGTCAAACAGGTCAAGCCCGACACCAAGATATATCAAGCCTCCAGCTCGGAGATGTACGGCAAGGTGCGCAATATCCCCCAGGATGAGCGCACCCCCTTCGAGCCGATCAACCCCTACGCCGCGGCCAAGCTCTACGCACACAACATCGCGCGCATCTTCCGCGAGAGCTTCGGGACGTTCCTGAGCTGCGGCATCCTGTTCAACCACGAATCCCCCCGGCGCGGCAGCCATTTCATCACGCAAAAAGCGGCCTACGGCGCGGCCTGCGCCAAGCTCGGCATCCGCGAGTCGCCGTCGATGAACGAGGAGGGCGAGCCGATCGTCCACGAGGGCAAGTTGGCCGTCGGCAACCTCGACGCCCAGCGCGATTGGGGCTTCGCGGGCGATTATGTCGAGGCGATGTGGATGATGCTCCAACACCAGGAACCCGACGATTTCGTCATCGCCACCGGCAAGACCTGGACGATCCGTCAGTTATGCGAAATCGCCTATTCCCATGTCGGCAAGGATTGGCAAAAGTTCGTCCAAGTCGATTCCCGCCTGGTCCGTCCCACCGAAACCGGGCCGTTGGTCGGCGACAGCGCCAAGGCCCAGCGCGTGCTCGGCTGGGCGCCGCGAACGTCGTTCCACCAACTGGTGGCGATGATGGTCGATTCCCATCTGGCGAAGTTGCGCTGAGGTGGACGCGGCGCCACAGCGGCCCCGCGACAAAAAACGCGCCGCCGCAGCGCGGGAATGCGGGGAGCGGGATGCGCTCGTTGTTATACACATCTCGGCCATCGCCCCTCCCGATTCATGTAGCTCAGCCGCCCCCGGCTGAGTGAATGGAGGCTGGCGT
>JBBSAF010000035.1:0-14328 GCA_038252525.1 Tepidisphaerales bacterium | reverse complement strand
GCGCGACCCCTGAATCTCGTTGACCAATATGTGGACTGGCTGCGCGCCCGCTTCGAGCAGCGGTCCGTCGATGGCATCGTGGAGATCACGACGCCCTTCCTGGACCGACACAACGATTACCTGCAAATCCATGTCGAACCGACGGCGGGCGGCTTTGTGTTGACCGACGATGGGTACACCCTCGGCGACCTGGCCATGTCGGGGTGCGACATCTCCTCCGAGCGCCGCGCCCGGATGTTGGGCGTGATCCTCGGCGGAATGGGGGTGAAGCGAAGCGGGAACTCCCTCATCACCGAGGCGACCGCCGAGAACTTTCCTCAGCGCAAGCACCGCCTCGTCCAGGCGATGCTGGCGGTCAATGACATGTTCCTGACCGCCCGGCCCCATGTCACATCCCTTTTCCTGGAGGATGTCGGTCGGTTCCTTCGGGAACATGGCGTGCGCCACAACTCGCGGATCCAACTGATGGGACGAAGCGGATTCACCCAGACGTTCGATTTCATGATTCCGCCATCGAACACCAAGCCCGAGCGGATCCTCAAGGTCATCAATCACCCGACCCGCGACAGCGTCGCCTCATTCCTGTTCGCATGGCAGGACACACGGGAAACCCGCGAGGAAAATGCAACCGCCTACGCGGTGCTCAACGATGAGGAAAAAGCCGTTGCCCCCGATATTCGCGGCGCGCTGGCGGAATATCAGGCCATCCCGGTCCCGTGGAGCGAAGCCCGTGAATATGTCGGGGAGTGGGCGGCGTAACCGGGGCGAGGATCGTCATGCCGACACGTGCTCTCGCCGGTCGGGCCGGCGGGGCGGTCGCGTCTACTTCTGCCGGAACACGATGCGCCCGCGGGTGAGGTCGTACGGCGAAAGCTGCACCTTCACCCGGTCGCCGGGGAGGATGCGGATGAAATGCTTGCGCATCTTGCCCGAGACGATGCCCAGGATTTCCCGGTCGGAATTGTCCAGGCGCAACTTGAACATCGCGTTGGGCAACGCGGTGGTGACGGTCGCTTCGATCTCGATCGGCTCGGATTTGGCCACGGGTTGCTGCTCCATGCCGGCGGTTCGACGATTCCGGCCTAAAACGTCCATCCTACGCGCCATCGCACGCGCCGACAAGCCCGATGGGGTCGGTTGGCGCCAACGCGGGGCGTGGGGTATCATTTCTCCGCGCCCCAACGAGGACCTTCCCCCGTGAAAAACACCTCCACCGAAGCCCTGGACCTGCTGGCCCGCGAGACCCAAGCGCTGGCCGACGAGTTCGCCCGCGTCGCCGCCCGCTATGCCGAGGCCCCCGCCAAACTGATGGAATCCATCGCCTATAGCTTCGGCGCCGGGGGCAAACGCCTCCGTCCGGCCTTGGTGATGGAATGTTGCCGGGCGTGCGCCGGGGACGCCAACGCCCTGGCCAGCTCCCGCGCCGCGGCCCTGGCGATGGAACTGATCCATACCTTCTCATTGGTCCACGACGACCTGCCGGCGATGGACGATGACGATCTGCGCCGCGGGCGCCCGACCAACCACAAGGTCTATGGCGAGGCCATGGCGATCCTCGCCGGCGACGCGATGACGACCCTGGCGTTCGAGGTCCTCTCCACCGACGCCCATCCATCGGTCGCGGTGGCGCTGATCCGCGAGTTGGCCACCAGCGCCGGCCCGCTGGGGATGATCGGCGGGCAGGTGTTGGACATCGAGGGCGAAAACCAATCGCTCGATCTGCCGTCGCTCCAGCGTTTGCACCGGATGAAGACCGGGGCGCTGCTCACCGCGTCGTGCCGATTGGGCGCCTTGGCGGCCGGCGCCGGCGACCGCGAACTGCGGACCGTTACCACCTTCGGTCAGAAGCTCGGGCTGGCGTTCCAGATCATCGACGATGTGCTGGATGTCACCAGCAGCGCCGAAAAGATGGGCAAGGCCACCGGCAAGGATGCCGCCAAGGGCAAAAACACCTACCCGGCGCTGCTGGGACTGCCGCAAAGCAAGGCCCAGGCGGCGACGGAACTGCACACGGCGCTGGAGACCATCTCTTTGCTGGGACCGGCGGCCAAGCGATTGAAGTCGCTGGCGAAGTTCGTGGTCGAGCGCGAGAATTGATCCGGGCCGACGACCCCCTTCCCCGCCCCTCGTCCTCGCCGTCGTGACCGCTCATTTCCCCTTCGCCGGCAGATGCGCGGCGATCTGGTCGGCGATGGCCACCATCCGGTCGAAGGCGATCGGGTCGAACGGGCGGGCCGAGAAATCCAGGATCAGTTCGTCGCCGATCAGCATCAATCCGATGTCCGCCGGCAACAGTCCCCGGGCCGGGCAGGCGGCGAGCCGGCGGGCGGCGGGCACGTCGGCGCCGACGACGGTGAATCGCTCGGGATTCGACAAGGCCGCCTGCGCCGGCAGGACGAATAAATCCACGAAGCTCGTGTCGGCGCCCGACGGTCGCAAACCCGTGGGCGCCCAATCGCCCCGGACGCGCCGCGCCAGCAGGTTCCATCGCGTCGGCGTGGCGTCGTCGCCGGCGTCGGTGTCGATTTGGATGATCCTCGTGTCGGGGTTCTCCACCCCGCCGATCGCCTTGGCGTTGACGGCGATCGACAGGACCGCCTTCGGCAGCGCCGGCGGACGATTGCGACGGAACCGCCAGCGGCGCTCGCATGCCCAATCGGCCAGGAGGCTGTGACGACGGTGGAGGGTGTATCGCCGGTCCAGCGCCCGGAACATCCCCCACGACGCCGCGAACGCCGCCGCGCTGGCCGCGAAAACGGTCAGGGACCAGATCGAATGGCTCGCCGCGATCGCCATGGTCGCCTCGATGGTTCGCCTCAATGCCCGGACTCCGACGCCAGCACCCCGCGCAAATCGGCGAAGAATCCCGGATAGGTCTTGTTGACGCACTCGCCGTCGCGGATCGTCACATTCGCCCGGCGCGTGGCGGCCAACGCGAAGCTCATGGCCATGCGGTGGTCGTCGTAGGTTTCGATCCCCACCGGCGAGTCGTCCACCCGCGTCGGCGGCTCGATCCGCAGCGCCGCGCCGTCCTCGATCTCCACGATCGCTCCCAGTCGCGCAAGCTCGTTGCCCAACGCCGCCAGCCGGTCGGTCTCCTTGTGTCGCAGGGTATGCAATCCGCGCAACGTCGTCGGCCCGTCGGCGAACAACGCCGTCACCGCCAAGGTCTGCGCGACATCGGGCATGTCGGCCAGATCCACGTCGATTCCTTCGAGCCGGTCGGTTCCGCGCACGGTGATGAAGTCCCGCCCGAAAATCAATTCCGCCCCCATGCGATGCAGCAGATCCGCGAAGCCGACATCCCCTTGGAGCGATCCCCTTCCCAATCCCTCGATCGTCACCGACGACCCCGGATGCAGCGCCGCGGCCGCCAGGAAATACGTCGCGTTGGAGGCGTCGGGCTCGATGGCGAACCGATCGCGCCGATACACCCCGCGCGGCACGATGATCCGCCGCGGCTCGCGGGTGTCGGGATCGCGCACCAGCTCCGGGGTGATGGAGAACTCGTCCATCAGCCGCATGGTCATGGCCACATACGGCCAACTGGTTTGGCCGGGGTCGAGATTGACGATCAACTCATGCCGCGCGTGCGGGCCAACCAGGAGCGCCGCCGAAAGATACTGTGACGACCGCGCCGCCCCGAAGCGGGCCATCCCCCCCGGCAGTCGGTCGGCGAGGATGCGGATCGGCGGAAAACCCTCGCGGTCGAGATATTCGATCCGCGTTCCCAGCCCGCGGAGCAGGTCCACCAGCTCGCCGATGGGGCGCTGGCGCATCCGCGCGATGCCGTCCAACACATATTCGCCGCGCCCCAACGCGCACATCGCCGCCAGAAACCGGATGGTGGTGCCGCTGTTGCCGCAAAACAGCTCGGCCCGCTCATTGGGGATGGCGCCGCCGCGCCCGTGGACCGCGGCGGACCGGGCGGATTCGTCGAGGTCGATGGCGAACCCCAACACCTTGAGACCGTCGAGCATCACCCGGCTGTCGTCGGCCAGCAGGATGTTCGACAAGGTGCAGGTTCCCTCGCCCAAGGCGGCCAAGATCAGCGCGCGGTTGGTCAGGCTCTTGGACCCCGGCGGCGCCAAGGTCGCGCCGAACGGCGCCACGACCGGTTCGATCCTCTCATCGCTCATGACCGGCATCATAAACGACCGACCGTCCCCGGCCACCCCCGTGCGTATCCCGCATCCCATGCCGGAACTTCGCCGATGGAGTTGGCGATCCCCTGTCGCGGGGGCGCCTCGCCCCCGTTGTTATGCATATGTCCCCCCCGTGCCTGCGGTGGTTCCCCCGTCGCGGGGGCGCCTCGCCCCCGCTTTTTTTAGTCGAAGCCCGTGACGACGGCGCTCCACGGGGGTTTTCACAACTTCCAAACCCCATCCGTGCCGGTCGCGCCGTCGGACGCGGGCGGGGCGCCCACGCGACATGAAAACAGGATGCGGCGCCCGATGGGGGGCTCAAAAGCGGTGTATGACCACGAGACGCCGCGCCGCCGCCCCGGACACCGAAAAACGCGACGACGGACCAACGCAGGAACCTTTTCCGGCGCCCGTCGTCCAATTCTCCGCACGCCGCCCGGTGCGGCGCGGTACACTTGCCCGACCCACACAAGGAGACCCGCCCATGAAAGCCAATCTCTTCGCCCTCGCACTCGCCGCCGCCACCTCCATCGGGGCGATTTTCACCGCCCAAGCCGGCGCCGCCGACGCCGGCGCCCCCGCCACCCGTCCGGCCAACACCGACATCCCCGTCCGCCGCGTGGTCTTGTTTTCCAGCGGGGTGGGGTATTTCGAGAACGCCGGCACCGTCGCCGGCGATGCCTCGACGCAACTGTCGTTCAAGACCGCGCAAATCAACGACATCCTCAAAAGCCTCATCCTCGAAGACCTCGACGGCGGCTCGGTCGCGGCCGTCACCTATCCCTCGCAGGACCCGCTGGAGAAGCGCCTGCGCAGCTTCCAGGTGGACATCGCCGCCAACCCCACCCTGGCCGACCTGCTCAAACAGTTGCGCGGCGCGGTGGTGAAAATCGACTTCCCCGATGGCACCGCCGTCTCCGGCACGATCCTCGGCGTCGAGGTCCGCCCCAAGGCCGCCGGCAAGGACCAACCCGTCATCGCAACGCCCATCCTGACGGTTCTCCACAATGGCGTGATCCGCGCCGTCGATCTGACCGAAATCGCGTCCATCACCCTGGCCGACCCCAAGTTGCAGGAGGAGCTCACGGCCGCTCTTTCGGTGCTGAGCCAGGCCCGCGACCAGGACAAGAAACCGGTGGTGATCGACTTCAACGGCCAAGGCGAGCGCCGCGTCCGCATCGGCTATGTCGTCGAGGCGCCGGTCTGGAAAACCAGCTATCGCCTGATGCTCCCCGACGATCCCAAGCAACCGGCCAAGCTCCAAGGGTGGGCGATCGTCGAGAACCAGACCGATTCGGATTGGAACAATGTGAGCCTGTCGCTGGTCAGCGGCCGGCCGATCTCGTTTGTCATGAACCTCTACCAACCCCTGTATCTGACGCGCCCGGTGGTCGAGCCGGAGCTCTACGCCAGCCTGCGACCCCGCCAATACGCCGAGGCACAGAAGGACAAGGAGATGGGTGGCGACGGCGGGGGACGCGAACGTCGGATGGCCCCACCGGCGATCATGACCGCCGCCCCCTCCGCCGCCGCCTCCAACGCCGACGGGACCGTCAGTGACGCCCCCATGGACCCATCCCGCTCGGTGCAGTCCGCCGCGTCCGGCGCCGCCATCGGCGAGCTGTTCTCCTACGACCTGCGAACCCCCGTCACCCTCGCCCGCCAGAAGTCGGCCATGATCCCCATCATCACCTCCGACATCGACGCCACCCCCCTGTCGATCTACAACAGCGCCGTCCTGCCACGAAATCCCCTCAACGGCGCCCGACTGAAAAACACCACCGGCAGCCACCTGCTGTCCGGCCCGATCACCGTCCTGCGCGGCGGGACCTACGCCGGAGATGCCACCATCGGCAACGTCCCGCCGGATCAGAGCCGGCTGGTCAGTTTCGGCATCGACCAGCAGTTGCTTGTGGATCGGCGTGACGGGGCGTTCACCCAGACCATCCAGACCGGGCGCATCGTAAAGGGCGTGCTGGAACTGACGACCCAATACCTCACCAGCACCGATTACGAGGCCACCAACCAATCCAAAAACGCCAAGACCCTGCTGATCGAACACCCCATCCAGACGGGATGGGATCTGGTCCAACCGGCCGAGGCGACGGAGAAGACCGACTCGCTCTACCGATTCGAGCGCCCGATCGACGCCGGCAAGTCGCTCAAACTGACCGTCCAACAGCGCCATATCGCGGCCCAATCGTTCGCACTGCTTGATCTGGACATCGACCGGATGATCGCCTTCAGCCGCGAGGGGGCGATCCCCAAGGAACTGCGCGATGCCCTGGTCAAGGCGATCGGGTTGAAACAGGCGTTGGCCGAGACCCAGCGGACCATCGCCGAAGGCGAACAGCGATTGCAGGCCGTCCAGCAGGACCAGGGGCGCATCCGTACAAACCTGCAAAGTGTGGCGTCCAATACCAAGTTCTACGCCCAGCAGATGGACAAAATGTCGGTGTTGGAGTCGAAAATCGAGAAGATTCAATCCGACCTGGCCGACCAGCGCGACCGGGCCGAGGGACAGCGGAAGGAATTGGAAGGCTACCTCTCGGGCTTGAATCTCGGTTGACCGCCCCCCGCCATCGCATCTTCCCGTCGCGGGGCCTTTGTGGCCCCGCGTTTTTGCGCGCCCGCGCCCCGTTGGCCTGGGTTGATCGCCTAGGGCGCCGCCACCGCCGCATCCGCGTTTTTGCGCGCCAGCGCCCCGTTGGCCTTCCCGGCACGCCGCTTGCGTTTTGTCGCGGCATCCAGACGATGATCCGCGCCGACTCCGCGGCGCCGGTTCATCCCCGTAGGTCGGTACTCCCCATGGTCCGCAAAACGCTCAAAACCTTGTTGATCTTGATCGCCATCGGGCTGATCGGACTGATGCTCTTCTTCGCCGGCAGCTATTACCTGCTCACCGGCACCCCCGATTGGTATCAGCCCAACCTCCTCAGCCCCGCCCAGCGCCAACAGGCGGCCAACAGCGCGGTGCGAAAGTACGGGCGGATGCAGAACTGGGCCGCCGCCGGTCAAGCCGCCGAGACCCGCCACACCCTCGGCAAGCCCGCCACCCGCGACGACGGCGCCGACCAGACTTTCACCGTGAGTTTCAGCGAGGACGAGCTCAACGGCTTCATCTATGAATGGTCGCAGGTCTACCACTGGGACCGTTGGTACTCGAAATATGTCCAGGATCCGATGGTGGTCGTGCAGGATGGGCACTTGGTGCTGGCCGGCAAGCTCAAGGACCACGACGCGGTCGTCAGTTTCCACTTCGACCCCAAGCTCGATGCCGACGGCCGACTGCACCTGAACTTGGTGAAGGTGCGTGGCGGCAATCTCCCGCTTCCCACGGCGGTCTGGTCCTCGCAACGCCGCAAATTGGAATCGGCCCTCGAGCGCCGGCTCCCCGACTGGCGCAAGCAGGCGGAATTGCAACCCGGCGGCGCCGCCAACGATCCGGCGGTGTTCGGCGGCTTGGCCGAGCTGGCGTTGTCGGCGATGGGAGAGGGGGAGGGCGGCGATCCGGTGATCTTCCTGCTGGTGGGCAGTGAGTTCTCCGAGCCGCGAAAGTTGCCGGTCCGCATGACGGAGGTGTCCTTGGCCGACCACATGCTCAGCCTCACGGTCGAGCGGTTGACGCCTTCGCAGCGCGCCGACTGGCTGTCCCGTTTGCGCAAGCCGTTGTCGGCGGTGTCGTCCGCGACAGGGCAATGATCCGCTCAGAGCGCCGCGCGATTATCGGGGACGTTTGGGCCCGAAGAAGGAGAACGCGGAGTCGAATGGAACCGATGATATATATTAAGTCGTTGTCCCACAATACGTTATGCCTATTTTCGCGGGAGATCGGGCTTGGGCGGGCTCGGCCGTCAAAGATTCCCGTTTTTTCCCCTTGCCGCGCGACCGGGCGATTGGGTAGTTTATTTTCTTGTTAAGGACGGTTCTCTACCGATAATAATACTTGTGCCGGATGTTCCGGTACTTTGCGACGCGAGGGAAGCGCCTCGACGATCGCACGGGTCAAGACCCGCAACGACCCGGGGCTGCGTGGAGCCCGATGTTCAACCAGGGGACGAGGACCCGCGGTGGGTGCGTCCTGTAATCCAAGATGGAGGTTCTTATGTTGCGGAAATTGTTGGTTCTCGCCGCGGCGGCTTTGCTCCCGGCGACCGTGTCTCAAGCCTCGTACGAAGCTGGCGACTGGGATCTGAATCTCAGCGGCAGCGGTTTCAATGGTCCGGACTTCGACGCCGCGACGTTCAGCGTGAACGCCCAACTGGGTTACATGCTCTCCAAGCCCGTCGAGCTCGGCGTCCGTCAGACCATGTCGTTCACCGACATCGGCCCCGGCAGCAACATGGCGGGTTCCACCCGCGTCTTCGCCGACTACCACTTCTTCCTTGGTGACAAGGGCGAGTGGGTTCCGTTCGTCGGCGCCAACATCGGTTACGTTTACGGCGACGCCGTCAGCGACACCTGGGAAGGCGCCCCCGAGGCGGGCATCAAGTACTTCGTGAACAACACGACGTACATCTCGTTGATGGTGGAATACCAGTTCTTCTTCGACTCCAACTCCACCGCCAGCAGCGCCTTGAGCGATGGACAGTTCGTTTACACCCTCGGCATGGGCGTCCGCCTGTAAGCCCAACGGCTTGCACACGACCCCGACCGTTGGTCGAATCCGGGCGATCCCCCCACCGCGGGGATCGCCCTTTTTCATGCGCTCCGCAAACGCGACCAGCGCAACCCGCGGGAAAGCACCCCCTGCCGCGTCGTGGGAAAAAACGCCCGTCGCGGGGATTACGAGGGTTTGCGGACAACACGGACGTTGGCGACAATGCCGATGGGATGTTTGGGGGCAATGGAGAGGGAATGCCGTCGGGCGCCGTCGCCGGGACGCCGTGAGAGTTGTTTTTCAGATGGGAGCCGGCCATGAGCGATGACAACCCGTTCGCCAACCCCAAACGGGCGGACCTGCACTGCCATTCCGAGGCGTCCAACAAGGCCGCCGAGGTGGTGCTGAATGCGATCAGTTGCCCCGAATGCTACAGCCGAGCGGAGGAGGTCCACGCCCAGGCGAAGCGCCGGGGGATGGATTTCGTCACGCTGACGGATCATGACTCGATCCAGGGCGCCCTGCGTCTGGCCGACCGGGCGGATGTCTTGGTCGGGGAGGAACTGACGTGCTGGTTCCCCGAGGACCGCTGCAAGATGCATGTGCTCGTGTGGGGCTTGGACGCCGAAACCCACGCAGCGCTGCAGAAGATCTCGAAAAATATCTACGAGGTGGCGGCGTACATCGAGCGGATGAACCTGGCGCACGCGGTGGCCCATCCGATCTACCGACAAAATGACAAGCTCGAGCGCTGGCATCTCGAGCGGCTGCTATTGCTGTTCAAGGGGTTCGAGTGCCTCAACGGCGCCCACAGCGCGCTCCACCGCGAGGCGTTCGAGCCGCTATTGGATCGGCTGGACGAGGCGGAATTGCGCAAACTCTCGGCCAAGCATGGACTTGCGCCGCGATGGGAGTCGCCGTGGATCAAATCCCGCACCGCCGGCAGCGACGACCATGGGCTGTTGAACATCGGACGGACGTGGACGGAGTTCCCATCGGACACGAAGACCGTCGCCGATGTGCTGACGTGCCTGAAGACCGGTCGGACACGACCCGGCGGGAGGCCGGGTCGAGCGCCAAGTTGGCCCACACGTTTTATAGCGTGGCGGTGCGGTATTACGGACGGCACTTGTTGGCGCCGGCGGGGACGGGGAACACGGCCACGACGCTGTTGCAAATGCTGGTGGGGGAACGGTCCAAGCCGACGCGGCGGGCGATCGCGGGGATGGTGGTCAAGAGCAAGTGGCGGAAGCTCAAGCGGCGGCTGGCGGCGCCGTTCGCCGCGCCCGGCGACGGGGGCACCAGTGTGCTGCGGACGCTGTTCCTGGGGTCGTTCCGCAAGCGATTGGGGGAGCGCCCGGGCCTGCGGGCGGCGCTGGACAAGGGATTGCCGCCGCTGGGGGAACACGATGAGATGATGCAACTGGCGATGGACATCAACCGCGATGTCACCGAGGGTCTGGCCGGGGCGTTCGGGGCGGCCATCGACAACGCCAAGTTCAACGGGCTGTTCGATGCGATCTCGGCGGTGTTGGCCCAGCAGTTCGTGTTGGCGCCGTACTACTTCGCGGTGTTCCATCAGAACAAGGAGCGGCACCTGCTGCGTCCGATCACCGGGACGACGCGGAAAATCGACGCCTCGACGCTGCGGGTGGGGCTGTTCACCGACACGCTGGACGACATCAACGGGGTGGGTCGGTTCATCCGCGACATGGGCGCTCAGGCCGAGCGCGGCGGGCGGAACCTGACGATCCACACCTGTTCGACGCATCCGCGGTTCGAGTTGCCCAATCGGAAAAACTTTTCGCCGCTGTTGGCGCGGGAGATGCCGTATTACAAGGATTTGACGCTGACGATCCCGCCGATCCTGGAGGTGTTGGAGTGGGCGGATCGCAAGCAGTTCGACGCGGTGCACTTGTCGACGCCGGGCCCGATGGGGCTGTGCGGGTGGCTGGTGGCGCGGATGCTGCGGGTGCCGGTGCTGGGGACGTATCACACGGACTTCCCGAAATACGTCGAGCATTTGACGCGGGATCACCGGATGGTGCGGGGGACGGTGGGGTACATGAAGTGGTTCTATTCGCACATGGCGGCGGTGTTCTCGCGCAGCGCCGAGTATCGGTTCAGCCTGGGGGATTTGGGCGTGGCCGAGGAGCGGATTTTGGGGATTCAGCCGGGGGTGGACACGTCCAAGTTCAACCCGTCCAAGGCGGATGGGGGGATTTGGTCGCGGCACGGGGTGCGCGAGCCGCGGCGGCTGCTGTATTGCGGGCGGGTGAGCGTGGAGAAGAACCTGCCGATGCTGGTCGAGGTGTTCCATAAACTGCGGACGCGTCGGCAGGATGTGGCGTTGGTGATGGTCGGCGACGGGCCGTACCTGGCCGAGATGAAACAGGCGTTGACGGGGACGCCGGCGTATTTCCTGGGCTATCGGGACGACGCGGAATTGGCGCCGCTGTACGCCGGGTCGGACCTCCTGGCGTTTCCATCGACGACCGACACGCTGGGGCAGGTGGTGTTGGAGGCCCAGGCGTGCGGGTTGCCGGTGCTGGTGAGCGACGAGGGCGGCCCGCAGGGACAGATGGAAAACGAGGTGACGGGGTTGGTGCTGCCGGGTCGGGATGCGAGCAAATGGGTGAATGCGATCGACCGGCTGTTCAACGACGAGGCGCTGCGGGCGGGGATGGGGCGTTCGGCGGCGGCGCGGCTCCAGCGGCGGGATCTGGGGAAGACCTTCGAGGCGTTCTGGGCCGAACACGTCAAACTGGTGGCCCCGGCGGAAGCGGAGGCGCTGGCCGAAGCGCCGACGCCGTGGATGGGGGAATAGACGGTTGGTAGTTGGCAGTAGGCGGAGGGCAGTAGGCGGAGGGAGTCATTGGTCATTGGTCATTTGTCATTGGGGGGGCTGGGTTGCAACGTACAACTCGAAACAGTTGGCAGTTGGCAGTAGGCAGATAGGAAAAAGCGAACGCCCCTCCCCGCTTACAACCTACAACTTGCAACGTACAACCCTCCCCCTCCCCCAACTCACAACCCACAACTCGCAACTCGCAACCTGCCTGACAACTGACAACTGCCCCCTCACGGATTAGCAAAGCAGGCTTCGGGCGGGGGGGCGGTTTTCAATAGGGCCAGGTCCACCATTTGATCGGCGAGGGTTTTCCATCGCTCGATTTCCGTGTCGCCCAGGCGGTGGGCGCGGGTGAAGTCGGTTTCGATGAGGGGTTTTTGGGCGTCGGCGGCGGCGGCGAAGGCGGCGGGGGACATTTCCTTGTTCAATTCGGCCATGATCGTGTTGACGGCGGTCGGATCGTCGAGATAGGCCCGCCAGCCGGCGCGGGTGGCGTCGATGAACGCCTTCACCCGCTCGGGATGCTCGCGCCACGTCTGTCCGCGGGCGACGACCAGGCCGGCGTAGGGATTGAAACCGGCCTCGGCGATGAGGAAGACCTTGGGGTCGGCGCCTTGGCTTTTCGCCGTGAACGGCTCGGAGGTGATGAAGCACTGCTGGGAGAAGTCCGCGTCGGCCATGAAACGGGTGATGCTGTAGTCGTAGGGGACGATTTTGGCGGCGAGGGGGGCATATTTTCGCTTGAGGAAATCGACATAGGGCAGGCCGGGCTGGACGGCGACCGTGCCGGGGGATTTCATTACGTCGGCGAGGGTGGTGAACCCGCGCGAGGCGTGGGTCATGATCCCCTGGGGATTGGTCTGATAGACGGCGAAGAGGGCGATCAGGTCGATGCCCTGGGCGCGGGCGGTGAGCACCTCATCGGCGGCGAGGATGCCGAAGTCGGCCTGACCGGCGGCCAGCAGTTGGGTGACATGTTCGGGGCTGGATTCGATGGTCACGTCGAGGCCGGCTTTTTTGTAGGGTCCCAGGTCGCGGGCGGCGAAGAACCCGCCGAACTCGGGTTCGGGTTTCCAATTGAGGATCAACTTCATGGGGGTGGCGGCGCCGGGGGGCGCGGGGGCGTCGGGTTGGCGGTCGCAGCCGAGGGAAAAAAGGGCGGCGATCGTCGCCACAAGGCCAATGAGGATGCGGTTCATGGGTTAATCCTTCGTCGAAGCGTGCCAATTCCGCAAGAGCCGGCGGCCGGCGAGGTTGACGGTGGCGAACAGGGCGAGTCCGAGCAATGACGCGGCGCCCACGGCGGCGAACAGCAGGGGCGTGCGGAGGTTGCGGCTGGCCGACAGGACCAGGAGGCCCAGGCCCTGTTGGTCGAAGGAACCGGCGACGAACTCGCCGACGACGGCGCCGATGACGGCCAAGCCCGAGGCGATCCGCAGCCCGGTGAAGATGTCGGGGGTGGCGGCGGGGAGTTTCAACTTCAGCAAGGTTTGGATCGGCGTGGCGCGATGCAGGCGGAACAGGTCGCGCAAGGCCGGATCGACCGAGCGCATGCCCGACAGGGTGTTGGCGATGACGGGGAACAGCGACACGATCAAGGCCGACACGGTGACGGCGGCGAGTCCTTGCCCGACCCACAGGACCAGAAGCGGCGCGATGGCGACCAGGGGGACGGTCTGAAGGAAGACCGCGAAGGGATAAAACGCCCGTTCCATCAATCGGGTGCTGGACAAGAGCACCCCCGCCGCGACGCCGATCAGCGCGCTGGCGGCGAAACCGGCGGTGGCGGCGAGGGCGGTGTGGGCGGCGGCGGCGGAGAGATCGACGGCGTGTTCATACGCGGCGACGGCGATGTCGGAGGGGGCGGGGACCTTCCACGCCGGGATGCCCATCCATCGGACGGCGAGTTGCCAGACGACGTGGACGATCACGAAGACCACGGCCGGCGGGAGGATGGATCGCAGGGCGCGGGGCATGTCAGGCCGCCCCCCTTTCAAGGGCGTCATAGAGGGGTCGGAGGGCGGCGGCGAAGGCGGGATCGGATCGGAGGGCCGCGTCGCGACGGTCGGGCAGGTCGATGGGTTGATCGAGCACGATGCGGGCGGGGCGTTTGGACAGGACGATGGCGCGTTGGGAGAGGAAGGCGGCCTCGGCGACCGAGTGGGTGACGAAAATGACGGTCATGCCGCCGCCGCGCCAGAGGGACAGGAGTTGCTCGTCGAGATTTTGGCGCGTCAGCTCGTCGAGGGCGGCGAAGGGTTCATCGAGCAGCAGCAGTCGCGGTTGGGTGACCAGGGCGCGGGCGAGGCTGGCGCGCATGCGCATGCCGCCGGAGAGTTGGGAGGGATGGCGGTTGGCGGCGTCGGAAAGCCCGACGCGCTCGATGGCGTCGAGGGCGGCGGCGCGACGGGTGGCGGAGTTGTCGCCGCGAAGCTCCAGCGGCAGGGCGACGTTGTCGATGAGCCGTCGCCAGGGCATGAGATGGGGATCCTGGAAGACGTAGGCGAGGCGGCGGTGGTGGTGGGTGGCGCGTTCGAGGTCGGCGTGGGCGTCGGCGTTGCCGTTGGCGTCGACGTCGATGGTGACGGAACCGGCGGTCGGGCGTTCGAGGCCGGCGATGAGGCGAAGGAGGGTGCTTTTGCCGCAGCCGCTGGGGCCGAGGATCGAGAGGAATTGACCGGCGGGGATGTCGAGATCGAGGGGCGCGACGGCGCGGACGGCGGGGTCGAAGG